>JAUJON010000412.1 GCA_030447595.1 Thermosynechococcaceae cyanobacterium YX3bin19 | reverse complement strand
ACAACTTTGGTTTCCGGCTCAGCCTGCATGATCAACGGAAAATTTACAGGAAGAAAGATTTTGGGAACGAAAGAGCCAGAGCAAGAGGCACCAAAAAGGGTCGCGAGCCAGAAGGAGCCACAGCCTGAGTTGCAGGTGGATTACAGGGAAGCTTTGAGCCGGGTAATTGAGCAGGAGTTACTTCAGCGGGAAGATTTAGATTTGGTGCGGGGGAAGGGAGAGCAGATTAATCCTTGGGATGAAGCTTTGAACCCCTGGCACGAAAACGGGGAAGTCAACTTGACGGCCAGGGCGCGAGCTCAGGAATCGATTCTAAAGTCTGATTTTGAAACTGCACAGGAGCTGATTCAAGAGGCGTTCAAACTCCCAGCGTCAGTAAGGCAGTCGTTCGCAAAGAATCCCTTGTCCTCCGATTTTCCTGCTGCAGACAAAGCAAAGCATGCGTATCTGTTGGAGAAACTTCAGCGGTACAGACCTCTGGACTATGCCAAGTGGAAATTTGAAGCTGACAACGCGCAGGCAGACGAAACAGAAGCACACCGTCAAGCTGGAGCTGAAACGCTTATTGAAGACGAGATTACAAGGGCTGAGGCGGTAGAACTCCAAAAACGGGAGGCTAGGCGACAAGTAGGGATGCCGGAGGTCAAAGGGAAGCGGTTTAGGGGTACCAGTGCCCCAGCTCCTCAAAAAGTCATCGAGCACTTGTCTAACCCGCTCTTTTTTCCAGGGCTGGAAGTCAAGCATGGGCAGACGCTGGGCGAGGTTTCCAACGCGCTCTCAAGCTGGAGAAAGGTAAGGGACAAGCAATTGAGTGAAGAACGGGTCGCTAAGAAGCAGGAGCTTTTCGGTCGGGCAGGTTGGATGCGGGCAGAGGCGAAACGTTTAGCCAGGGGTGGTAAGTAATGGGCGCAGTAAGAAACACAACTAAGCAAGGAAGGGCTGCCGTGACTACTGAGATCGCCCTTAGACGAGAGAAGGCAGCTCAGTTACAGCAAGAGGGTAACAGCGTCAGAGCAATCGCTGAACTACTTGGTGTGGGTCGCTCAACAGTCTCAGATGACATCAAAGCGGTTCGAACCGAGGCAAAAGAGAACTCCATTGAGTTCCGTAATCAATGGATCGATCTGCATACTGAAAGGCTTGAGGAGGTTGTTCGAGTCTTTTATCCGTCGATGCAGGCAGGCGATCTCCAATCAGCACTAATCCTGTTGAAAGTGCTGGAGCGTCAGGCTAAGTTGTTGGGTCTGGATGCTCCCACGAGCACAAGCCTGAATGTGGAAGCTCCCCGAGCCTTTGTGAAATTGGATTCAAAGGCTGATGAATACATCAAGAGACACCTGAAACAAGCTAACCCAGCGGAGGAAAGCTGATGGAAACTACAGCCGTAAAGCCTATTGTTCCAACTCCCTTCCAGGAAGTCATTATGGAGCTCGGTCGCGAATACGACTTGGCATTGCTGGGTGGTAGGGGAGGCGGTAAGACTCAGGGCATCATTTATCTTTTGCTCCAGCAGGCAGAGGAACTGGGGACCCAGTTCAAAGGTTTGATTCTGCGCCAGACCCAGCCAGCACTGGAGGAAATTAAGACCACTATCCAGAATACGCTTGGCACGCTCTACCACCCCAGCACCTTCAGTTTTAATGGGCGCTCAGGGATCTTTAAGCTCCCCGGAGGTGGTCAACTGGAACTCGGTCACTTGATGAGCGAGGCAGACTATTCGCGCTACCAGGGCAAAAGCTACGTAATCTTAGTGGTCGAAGAAAGTGGTCAGTGGGCCTCTCCAGTACTGCTCGACCGAATGATTAGCAACCTTCGTGCTCCAGAGGGAATAGAGGTTCGGCGACACATCTTGGCTAATCCGGGCGGTTCAGGCCATGGGTGGCTAAGAGAAAGGTACTACAAACCTAATTCGCCAGTAAATCCGTTTGTGGAGCCAGACACTGGCCGGGAAACCGTTTTTCTACCTAGTACGTATCGAGATAACCCGAATATTGACCAGGAAGCTTACAGAAAAAGTTTGCAGGCTTCTACAGTTGGAGACCCCGAGTTAGAGAAAGCTTGGCTGGACGGCGAGTGG
>JAUJON010000411.1 GCA_030447595.1 Thermosynechococcaceae cyanobacterium YX3bin19 | reverse complement strand
ATGCAACTTGCACCGCTATTTCCGGTTCTGCACCAGATTCTGCGACCCGCTTTTCCGAGCTGTCTCTGGACAGGCGACCGCACTCAACGCTCAATTGCGCTTACATTTGATGATGGCCCTCACCCCCAACATACGCCGCAACTGTTAAAGGTCTTAGATTACTACGGCATCCCTGCTAGTTTTTTTTTGCTAGGGGCTTGTGTGCAGCGCGCACCACAAATAGCAAAGGCGGTTTACGAACGTGGCCATTGGGTTGGTCTACATGGCTACGATCACCAATCCTTTCCGATGCTCACTTCTGAGGAACTAAGGCAGAGTTTGGCGAGCACCCAGGCAGCGATCGCTAGTGCTTGCAACATTGATCCAGAGTTGATCCGAGATGTGCGGCCGCCTAACGGGTTTTTCACGCCCCAGACATTAGACTGGTTGAAAAGTTGGGGATACCGCCCAGTCATGTGGAGTGTTGTGCCGGAAGATTGGGTACAGCCTGGGGTTTCAATTGTTGTGCAACGGACGCTACAGCAGACCTGCAATGGTTCGATTATTGTGCTGCACGATGGCTATCATGGGGGTGCAGATGTTGCTGAATCGACAGCACAGATTGTTCCCCGGTTGCTAGAGCAAGGCTATAAATTTCTGACCATCGAGCAGCTTTGGCAGCAAGGGCGCTCTTGAGCCCAAATTGCTCTAACTGCGTAGGTTAGTTGCTTAGTTAGATAGATTGATGCAGGCAGGTTAATCCACCAAGAATTGATTGATAAACAACGAGCGCCCCAAAATCGCACTTTAACTTTGACAGAAGAAGAGCGAGCCCACTACCGAGGCTATCTGGTTCAGCTCACAGGTCCGGTGGCGGTGGCGGATATTCTGGACCGAACTCTGTGCCAGGATCTGTTTGCTATTCTGGATTGGCTGCCAAGGGGTTTTGTGGATTTGTTATTTGTAGACCCACCCTACAATTTAGCCAAACGCTTTAACCAACAATCTGTAAAACGGCAATCGCACTCGGACTATGAGCGTTGGGTAGATAGTTGGCTCTCGCGCTTGGTTCCCATCCTGAAGCCAACCGCTTCCATTTACTTATGCGGTGATTGGCAATCTTCCCTAGCCCTTCATGCTGTTGCCTGCCGCTACTTTCAGGTGCGTAACCGGATTACCTGGGAACGGGAGAAAGGGCGTGCCGCTCAGACAAACTGGAAGAACTGCGCCGAAGATATTTGGTTCTGCACCGTATCCAATAACTATTACTTCAACGCAGAGGCCGTTCAACTAAAGCGACGAGTACGCGCACCTTATACTGATGCTAAAGGTGAGCCTAAAGATTGGCAGCGGAGCCCTAAAGGTGACTTCCGGTTGACTGCAGCTTCTAATCTTTGGACCGATCTAACGGTACCTTTTTGGTCTATGCCGGAAAATACCGATCATCCAACCCAAAAACCGGAAAAACTTGCGGCTAAAGTAATTTTGGCTAGCTCACAGCCGGGAGCAGTAGTATTTGATCCCTTTGTTGGTTCCGGTACAACCTCAGTGGTTGCTAGGAAGCTAGAACGTAGATTTGTGGGGATTGAATGGGATGAGAGCTATGCTTGTTTAGCAGAAAAGCGCCTGCAACTAGCAAAGCGCGATCGCCGGATTCAAGGTTATGAACAAGATGTATTTTGGGAGCGCAATACTAACCCTCACCCTCATTATTTTGGCGAGTAACCGTTTGCACATAGAGAAGAATTAGGAAACCAGCCGGGATCAACACAAACAAGGCCGTGGCGATAAAACCTAAGATGTTAACTTCCATAAAACTTATTACTTGGTCCTGTCTTAGCAGTTCATGTATTCCCAGAATACCACTTTCCTATTCTTCTCCTAGACCTATGCAAACCTCTTAGAGTTTTTCATGGCTTGAATACTTTACTTTAAAGTTGCGGTCACATTTTACGGCTTTGTCTTTACACTTATCGGACCGTTGATCAAGCTTTGACAGGCCAGCCGGTAAGTTGAGGGTCGTTTCTTTAGCATACGGTTTTCAACATCCGTGCGGGGCGAGAGATTTTCCAACCCTGCGATGACTTCAACAATGCAGGTA
>JAUJON010000410.1 GCA_030447595.1 Thermosynechococcaceae cyanobacterium YX3bin19 | reverse complement strand
TAATTCGTGACTGGAGTACATTCGTGTGCTCTTCATATCTATTTGCATATTACCTTGCATTTTCTGGGTCAGATAGCCGGGGAACAAATGCCGGAGATAGAAGAAAAAATCGCTCAGGCATCAGCTTGTACGCCTTTTGTGCTACAGTTCAAGGAAATAAGTGGCATTTCAAAAAGAGGACAGCTAACGATGGTATGGGCTACTTTTGAAGAAAGCCCCGCTTTTGCCCAACTGGCACACCGGCTGGCTTCCGCCTTAGACATTCCGCTTGATCACCCGCCCTTGCCGCATGTTACGCTCTCCCGCGTAAAAAAGGGTGAACGGGTACGCCTGGATAAGGGTGCTTTTCCTGCTGTTAGCGAACTTCAACTGCACGTAAACTCCATTGCCTTGTGGGAGTCCCAATTAAATCCGCAAGGAGCCCTCTACAGCGTGGTCCAAGCCTGGGGCTTGTAGGCTTGGTTAAAATAAATTAATGTAACTCAAGTTACGCAAGGAGAGTATAGAGGTAAGAAGATAAAGATTAAATTTAAACAAAATTAAGCAAAAACGCGAATGGACTTTATTTCTCCCTTATTTGATCTGTATACCGACTATTTAATTATCAATCAAGGACAAAACACAGCTACGGGTTTGGAAGCGATTTTAGAAGGAAAAATCAAACATGACACCATTACCCGTGCCTTGAGTGCCAAAGAGTATAGTTCAGTGGATTTATGGAGAGCCGTTAAAAAGTTTGTGCGTCAAATAGAAAGCCTGGAAGGGGTATTGATCTTAGATGACACAGTAGAAGAAAAGCCTTATATGGATGAAAATGATATTATCTGCTGGCATCATGATCATTGTCAAAAACGAACCATCAAAGGCATCAATCAGCTTACTGCTCTTTACTACAGCCGACAAGTTTCCTTGCCGGTAGGCTATGAGATTATAGCTAAAACTAAGTGGGTCACAGATACAAAGACCGGCAAAGACAAACGCGTTAGTGTCGTTACTAAACAAGAGCGCTTTCGCCGCCTGATCACCCAAAGCATTACCAACCAACTCAGTTTCAGCTATATTCTGGCTGATAGCTGGTTTTGTTCGGCAGAAAATATAAACTTCATCCATAAGAGTCAACGCTTATTTATCATGCCTTTGAAAAGCAACCGCAAAGTAGCCTTGAGTCAGGCAGATAAAGACAAAGGTAAGTATCAAGTGATTGAATCATTAGCAATAGAAGAGAATCAAGTACTTCAGGTGTACGTAGATGGAGTGGATTTACCCCTTTATCTCACTACGCAAGTCTTTCAAAACAAAGACCTTTCTGAAGGCATTCTCTATCTATTGACTAATGATTCCACACCTGATGCAGCAAAGATCCAAACCATCTATGCCATGCGTTGGAAAGTAGAGGAATTCTATAAGTCGGTAAAGTCCAACACTGGTTATGCTAAATCTCCGGCACACCGGGTAAGAACACAAAGCAATCATCTCTTTCTCTCGATGCTGGCTTTTGTCAAATTAGAAGCCTTGAAAATTTCAACTAAGATGAATCATTTTGCTATTAAATCTTTACTGACAATTAATGCCCTGAAAAGAGCCTGGCAAGGATTGCAAAATTTAAAAGCCAACAATTCTCTACTAAACTACTAGGCGTAACATCAGCTATTAATTAAACTCTTCACCATACGCCAGTTTGCCGTTTTTATCATGCAATGTAACGTAATCAACAAAGCCATTGCCGGAAAATTTGAACGTAATGCCTTTTATTTTTCCAATCGGCTTTTCGTAAGAAGTGGAGAAGACTTCCTTGTCATCCCAGTACACGGTAGCTTTTTTGTTTTTTACCACTAATGTTGAAACATGCCATTGTGAGATAGGTCCTTCAAAAGCAGATAAATCAGTTTGTTGTCCGATTAATAATTTTTCGCTAAAACGGAGTCTTAAAAAACTCTTACATCCTGGCCGGATAAAATTTATATTGAATCGGCTTCGATCGCCAATGATCGAATACGTAAATCCCTGGCAACGCGAATGAGAGTCCGTATTGACTTTCAGCCGGGTTTTGAAGGTCATTTCATCGCCTTCAGCAGCTATTTCCTT
>JAUJON010000409.1 GCA_030447595.1 Thermosynechococcaceae cyanobacterium YX3bin19 | reverse complement strand
CGGTCGGTCGAGGTGTAGCGAATCGTGCCGATGCGAAACGGCGGGATCGGTTCTTCGATGCCAAGGCGCTCGGCCTCAGCTTGAGCCGCTTTACGGCGAATGGGGTCGATGTGATTGACAATCGCTTCCAGCGCTGAGGCGCGCGGACGATAAACCTGCAAGCGCGTAGCAGTAGCGAACGATTCCAAGTCGCTGCCCAGATGCAGTTCACCCTGTGACGTGTAGAAAGTGCCTAAAACGCGACATTCCAACCCACCGAACTGCATCTCGTTTTTGGTAATGTCGTCGGGTTCCTGTCTGTCCTGACCGAGCTGTGTGCCGTTGGCCTGATTGCTGTTTTGCGAGGTGTCGCTGTGCACAGAAGTGCGGCGCTTGAAGGTGTCGATGCGAGCCTGCACCAGAGTGTCGTCCTGCGGCAGCTTGGCCGAGCCCACAACGCGGAGCAGAATCACCTCACGATCCTCTTCCGCTACGCTCGCATATCTTTCAGGGTCGAACGAAGCCGCGAGCAAGAAACAGTTGTGTGGGACGCCCAGCGCTTCGGCCTTCCAAAGATCGTTGGTCATGATCTTTGCTGTGTCGTAATCAATGGAATACACCCAGCCGACAAAACTTTGCTGCTGGATCAGCTTCACTAAAGCGTCGCCCTTCAGGGCGGAATTGATGTTGCTTAGCATAATAACTTCCGTTTCGATCAACTAATTGTTTGCAGAACTCTGTCGTTGTTCGGGGCGACACAATTCACACTACTTGCGGTCGTGTTCGCATCGCACAACTCTTGGCTATTGACATAAGTTTCCGCGCTGTCGAGGGTGAGCGGCGCTTGCCTTCCAATAATCGTTTCTTCGGGCAAGGCAAGGTTTGATATGATAACTTCACGAGCTACGCGGCGGGCATGGTTGGTCGTGTAGATCAGATCGATGTGGGTCGAGTGAGTCAGCAGTCGCTTGGGGATTTTGCCGCTCGGTGTTTCATAAAGTTCCTCGACCTTGCTCACGGAGTCATAACTCAAAAGCCAAGGCTGTTTCAAGTGAAGCAGGTAATCCCGAAGCTCGATGTGCTGCTGTCCGGTAAAGTAGCACCTGTAGAGGTCTTCAGCCTTCTCAAAAAAGGGCGGATCGAAGTAAAAAAACGCGTTCTTGAACTCTTTTGAACGATTTTTCTTCAAACGCTTCATGCCGTCGCGCCAATCGATGCACCAGATAAAATCAACTTTATTCTTCAAGCACGCGATATTCTTAATTCGCCTCGCGAGCGTCTTTCTTGGAAAGCGACAATCAATTGGATAGGCCGACTCCTGCGCTTTGCCACCGATGGGGCCAGCACCCTGTGCGAGGATGCCAGAGAAACTGGTGCGATTGAGAAACAAACAGGCGAATGCACGCTCTCGATCCGTGGTCAAGTTCGATGTGGCAAGTGTCTTTTTGAGTTCGCTCCAGCGCTGCAGCGTGACTTCCGCGTCCCATACCTGCTGAATTAGCCATTCAGAATCTCGAAAGACGACGTTCCAAAAGGAAGCTACCAACGGATCGGCATCCATGAGCACGATTTTGTCGACGACATCCCAACGCAGCAACTGCAAGGCGACGCTAGCACCGCCAGCGAACGGTTCGACAAACAGTGAAGGCTTCAGTTCGTTTTGCTGAATAACATCCCGCACATAATCCACAAGACAGCGTTTCGACCCAGGATAGCGAAGGGGGCTGATGAGGCAATGGCGACGTTTACTGCTTCGAGGTGTCATCCACTCGTCCTTTCAAAATGTATTGAGGTCGAATCCTTCGATCCAAAGAACTCAAGCCTACACTATACATTAATGAAAGGCATAAGACAGTAGACAATCACGGATCTGCTTCTCGGAATCTGTTTAAAAGGGCGCTTGAAAAAGCGAGACCCCTCTCAAATTGCGCTAAAAAGCCTGTGTGGGTCGGGCTGAACAGGAAGTGCCAAAGGCCACGAAGCCATGGCCAAAAATATCAAAAGCAAAAACCCGAACACATCTCTTAAATATGTGTTCGGGTTTTGTTCGGCTACGGTCCTGACCGGATTCGAACCGGCGATCTTCTGCGTGACAGGCAGACATGTTA
>JAUJON010000408.1 GCA_030447595.1 Thermosynechococcaceae cyanobacterium YX3bin19 | reverse complement strand
TGTTGCAAAAACTTTTTCAGCCACTAGGAGTAGTGTCAGTGCTTAAGTTCATGACGCTGTACTTAGTGTTTTGTAGATTTTTTGCAACAGTACCTACTAGTCTGCTGTAACCACTGGCTTGGTAGCCCACCACAGAGCAACTGTCGGAATTACACCTAGCAGAACACTGAGCACTGTTGGAATCCAGAAGCGGATATCTAGTTGAGCTACAGTAAGCACGGCTCCAAACGTAAAGTTAGCAAGGTAAATTGCCAGAGGAACCGACAGTTTCGAGCGAGTCAGTTGGGTTGAGGGATTCCGCCAGAAAAGCGCTGCCACAGACATAAACAGTGCGCCCGTAGCCAGCCAGCCTGTCAAGTTGCGGTAAGGCATGCCAAAGAACTGACCAGCATCCCGAAACTCCCAGAAAGGATAGTCAGTCTGGCTCATGGCGGGGTCTAGCACAAAGTCCCAGGTAGTCAGGAGGAGGGCACCGAGGGCTACAGCGCCCACTTCCTTGACCCAACCATTAACGAGCTTCACCTCTAATCCAGCTCGTGCCAGTACGTAGGTAGACATTCCAACGTAAAACCAGGACAGGGGAATCGTGAACGGCACCAATCCCGCAATTTTGTAGCCTAAGCCGCTTAGATATCCATAGTGACCAAACAAAAGCCCGGTGCTGGTGCCTAAGAGTTCGCTGCCCAGCGACAGGAACACAGCAGGCAACATAAACGCCAGCAAATTTCGCAAGCCCAGAGCCCGGTAAGCGTAAATTGCGACGGTTGCTGCCCCCAAAAGAATATAGACGACACCGCCTCCTGCCATGCTCCACCCAAAAAGCATTTGACTGAAGGGTGGCAAACTCGCAAGCAATTCAGAATTAGGTAACACTAGCAGCAGTCCTGCTAGTGCAAATACCATTGATAGGATATGACCGATTAGGCAGAAGCGCTCAACAGTAATCAATTGTTTCATCTTCAGTGAGATGCATACATTATACAGAGCAGTAGTTATTCCCGTCTGATCAAATCTTGCTACTCGTTTTGTCTAATCTTGCTCAATTTACTTTACCTGTATGAGTTCGTAACTGCCTATGAGAGAGCACTCACTTTCGAGACATTGAGGAGAAGTTAGAAAGATGACAAATGACGAAGTTCTCGTTGTTGATGGGACCAAGCGAGAGGATTCTGCTAAAGTTCTGCCTCACACGCCCCTCCTGACAAGTCAGAAGGCAGAGTGGAACGATGTTTTCCTTGAACACTATTGCCACCCTGCCCATGAAACCCCAGAGTTCCGTTCTACTCGGCACATTATCTCAGTCAGTGGTATTAATTCTCGTATTGAGCAAGAAATTCGTTTGGAAGGTCGGTTCACGAAGTTTTCCTACGGTAGCGGTGAGATCATAGAGCTCGTCCCTGCATATTCCAGTTATTGGGTAGCCTGGGATAGAAAGGCTGAATTTTCAGTCCTTAGCCTTTGTCCTAGGTTTTTGGAGCAAGTTGTTTATGAATCGGTCAATGGCGAGCGCATCGAATTAATTCCACAGTTTGCGGTTGTCGATCCCATCATCCAGCACATTGCACTAGCACTCAAAGCGGATGTGGAAGCAGGATGCACTACAGGTCAGCTTTTCGGTGAATCCGCAGCAACGATGCTGGCAGTCCGTTTGCTCAAAGCGTATGCTACTCGTAAACGTAGCATCCGAGAGTATGAAGATGGACTGTCTGATTACAGGCTACAGCAGGCAATTGAGTACATCAATGCATATCTTGATCAGGACTTGAAACTGGCTGAGCTTGCCGATGTTGCAGGGGTGAGTCAGTACTACTTTGTCCGCCTCTTTAAGCAGTCAATGGGCATTTCTCCTCGTCAGTATTTGATTCGGCAGCGAGTCGAACGGGCAAAGCAGTTGTTAAAGCAACGGGAGTTGTCCATTGTTGATATTGCCCTTCAGTGTGGTTTCGCTAACCAAGCTCACTTTACCAAGGGGTTTCGTAAACTTACGAACATCACTCCGAAAGCCTATCGTGAGGGGATGGGAATGTTTTCACCTGTAGGAGACACTGAATTTCGGCATTGAAACAACCGTAAATCAAGGATTTTGA
>JAUJON010000407.1 GCA_030447595.1 Thermosynechococcaceae cyanobacterium YX3bin19 | reverse complement strand
AGGTGAATCTGTTAGTGCTCAGTACGTATTGTCAATGGGTAGGATTTCCTTTGTAGGTAGAGTTTTTAAATAATAACAGTGGGAATTCTTCGAGGGCTGACCCAGTACTGATTTTAAAAAACCATTGTCCTGTTAGGAAAAACCGGATTGGCTCTCTCCTCTAGGCTTTAGCCTGGGCTGCTTAATGCGAAAGTCCAGCTTCTGAGATCCGTCCTTAGGTGCAGGTTGCGCAAAGTCCGTTTACTAGATGTAGTAAACCCCTATCCCTTTTAGGAGCCGTACCGGTTGCTGCTCTTCACATTGCTTGCTTTAATTCGTTACCGCACTCCTACTGATGCCCGTCATTTCTTTTTGAGCAGAAAAACTTGGTTCGAAGGAGCTAACTATAGAATTGCTACAAAATTGCCTCGTTGCCGGTAGTATAAACAGGATTATTTGAACCACTTTACTTTGTCAGCTAAAGGTTAACAAACCAAGAGCCCAACCTTAATGCTCTTATCCCGATTGCCGGTTGCTGCCAAACAGTACTCCTTTGCTACACTTCAAAACCCTTATTGCTCATGAAAACGAAAGATAAAACGTCCTTTTTCAATAAATTGGTAATTCTTTGTCTATGCTGGCTCTCCCTGCCAGCCTGCGATTGGAAAGACCGGGAGTCAACGGCCCAATGGGAAAATCCGGGGGATTCATTAGCTGAATTTGATAACCGAACGATGACACCAACAGAAGAGGTACCCGCTCAAGCAGTCAGGGAGTTTGAAGGGAAAATGGAGGAAAATTCTAAGGAGTTTGCTAAGCGAATGAGTAATCTCAAAGAAACCTTATCCAATGCCAAACCTGAAGAACAAGCGCAAATGCAACCAGTTATTGCGGAACTAGAGCGAAAAGTAGCCGAGTTTGAGCGCCAGTTTGATAAGTTGAAAAAATCAGAAGGGCTCATTTGGCGGGACTACCGAAACATTATCATGGGAAGCTCTTATGATATCCGGCAGCATTTCAACCGGGCTGAAGAGCTAATAGACCGGGTATAGTTACATCTTGTCCCAAACAGGGACAGTTACCAGCGTATCTGCCTAATAACCTTATGGGTGCAGAAAGTATAATTTTCTGCACCCATAAGGTTATTAGGCAGGTGGGTAATCAGGAGAAAGCAGCATATAAAAACACTAAGGGTGTACGACAAATTGCAGATCAACCATTAAACTTTGTTGGTGTTGTTCCGCATTTGCAATGCGGAACTGAGAAAAAGGGCATTTCAAATGCCCGGCTATACACATCCGCATTGCAACTATTCTCAGCGAAGCTAAATGCGGATGAACGCTCTGCATTTTGTCGTACACCCAAACACTAAAGATTCCCTTCCTTGTTTATCTATTATTGAGGGGTGGTGATAAATCGGATTACCAATCCGAGCTCACCTGGTGTGCGCATGGCAACTATCTCAGCGAAGCTAAATGCGGACCAACCCAATAGTGGTTCGGCATTGGCCATGCCCAACCGGGGAAATGGCGGATTACAAATCCGCTCCAAGGCCTTACAGTAGCTTATTGTAGATCTTTTTATTGATCACCACCCCTCATCTATTATGAATGGGTTTCTTCAGACAAAGAGCCCTAAATTCACTGTCAGGTAAGGGACAGGATGACGAGATAAATTAGACTATTCTACGATCTCCGGTTTTATAGTTTTTAAAAGGCCATCTCTCAAGGTGCCCCAGACGAAATTAACCATATTATTTTCCTGCTGATGCACATGCTGAATGGAAACCGTTTGGGAGGCTTCTGATTTTCCTTGCTTGTTATCATTTTCAATCACCAGATTTCCAAGCAGGCTTAACAGCTTACTCTTTTTTCCTCCTTTAGTGGTGACTTCAATGGATAAATCCTTATACTCGCTGCTAAGAGTGCCCTTGGCCGTGCTATTTACGATATCGGCTTGAAACTCAATTTTATCAATATAACCCGCTTTAATGGCAAACCGGGTGTAGGGAGCCAGCACTTGATTAAAGACAGGCGCTTTGGTTTCCATTAAGCTTCCTTCCATATGTCCCTGCAATTCTTTTTGCAACAAGGGTACCTGGAGACGTAGCTCCATT
>JAUJON010000406.1 GCA_030447595.1 Thermosynechococcaceae cyanobacterium YX3bin19 | reverse complement strand
TGACCTACAGGTTCGCTTAAGAGAAGCACAGGCGCAGAGCGGTGCAGTTAAAGTCACTCCTATTGCCCAAGCTAAAAGCCGCCAAGTGAGTGATGTAGTTCAAGAAGAACTGAAGAGTTTAAGGATTCGGTCTACAGAAAGCCTAAACCGAGTAATCCGTAAACATGATGAAGAAACCGTTTTATTGGCTATCCAAGCCTTTAGGCAGTACAAAGAAACCCGTTCGATTCAGAATCTTGCTGGTTGTCTACGACGTGCTATTGAAGAAGGTTGGTTGCCGAACGAAGCAGCAGAACCGTCAACTCCTGAACAAGACGAGTTTGACCACTTCTATGTAGATGCAGTGGCTAAAGGCTTCCTGCTTGATATTCCCAAGAACCACCTTTCAGTGCAGGGAGGAGAGTTTATAGTCAAAATTAATCGAGATTCAGTTTACGGTTCCTGGACTCCTATGCCTTGGCATCAGGCTAAAGCTGAATACCAGAAGCAGTTCTTGATATCAGAGGAGTTAGGATGACACATCAAAGACATTAATACGTTCCTGGAAGAAATACAGAAGTTTGCAGTCTAATCCTTCAGTACAGGTGTATTAGACAGACAGAATCCGTCTAATCACCCGAATTAGCGGTATTAGGCAGACGAAGTCAGTCTAATAAGTAGTTATGCTTCACACTCCACTTATTCCAGGAGAGTGTAAATTAATTTGTGTAAGCGGTCTAAAGTACCTTAAACAACCCAGGAGACCGCCATGCCCAGAAGAAGAATTGAAAAGACCCGAGCCGATGAACTACTCGATGAACTGCTAGAGGATTACCAGGGACCTGAAGCTATCCTTGGGCAGGAGGGGTTACTCAAACAACTGACCAAGCGCCTGGTCGAGCGAGCCTTGAGCGCAGAGCTAAGCCATCATTTAGAGCACGAGCAACTCCAGGTCAAGCCTGATTTAGCAGTAACAGAGCCAGAGCCACTAGAGCGCAACACTCGCAACGGCTACTCAGCTAAAACCGTGCAAGGAGAGCTGGGTCGGATTCCCCTTCAGGTTCCCCGTGACCGTCAGAGTACCTTTGAGCCAGTCCTGGTACCCAAAGGTCAGCGCCGTTTAGCTGGGTTGGAGCAGAAGATAATTGCGCTGTATGCAAGAGGTTCGAGTACCCGTGACATTCAGGCTCAACTCCAGGAACTCTATGGGGTAGAAATCTCAGCGACCCTGATTAGCCAAGTCACAGATGTCGTGATTGAGGAAGTGCGTCAATGGCAATCGCGACCCCTGGAGTCGGTCTATCCTATCGTCTGGCTGGATGCTCTGGTTGTCAAAGTCCGAGAGGGCAACCGCATCTGCAATAAAGCCGTGTATCTGGCTCTGGGCGTCAATCTTGAAGGTAATAAAGAACTCTTGGGGATGTGGCTATCTCAGACTGAAGGAGCCAAGTTTTGGTTGGGCATCCTCACAGAGCTGAAAAACCGGGGACTGCAGGACATGTTCATTGCCTGTGTCGATGGGCTAACAAGCTTTCCAGAAGCAATTGAAGCGGTTTACCCCCAAGCCCAGGTACAGTTGTGCATCGTCCACTTAGTGAGGAACTCCCTCAAGTATGTCCCTTGGAAACAGCAGCGTGAGGTGGCATCTGACCTCAAGCAGATTTACCAAGCCAGTACCGTTGAGCAGGCTGAGGATGCCCTAGCAACCTTTGCTCAGCAGTGGGATGAGCGCTACCCCACCATTAGCCAACTATGGTTACGCCACTGGGAGCGGATTACCCCCTTCTTTGCCTACCCTCCAGATATCCGGCGGGTAATCTATACCACTAATGCTATAGAGTCCCTCAACCGCTCTTTGCGTAAAGTCCTCAAGAATAAGGGCTCTTTCCCGGATGATGATGCTGTACTTAAGTTGCTCTACCTAGCACTCAGGAATATTGCCAAGAAATGGACCATGCCCATCCCCAACTGGAAAGCGGCTCTATCTCGCTTTGCCATTGAATTCCCTGACTGTATGCCAGATTGATATTTTCTCGCTTACACAAAATGATTGACATACCCAAGTTTAGAGGTTGGGCTCCTTAAGCACGAATCTCTTCTTGGTCTTCTCTCCCAT
>JAUJON010000405.1 GCA_030447595.1 Thermosynechococcaceae cyanobacterium YX3bin19 | reverse complement strand
ACATCACCGTTCTGATTTTGCTACCTTTTCTACTCACCAAATGGATAAAGTCGAGGTAAGGTGTTGAGTTCTTGGCGTTCGGCAGAGGTCAATGGCCCCTGAGGATCGTCTTGATGATCAACCTGGACTTGCTTGACCCATTTGCGCAGAGCACTTTCGGTCAGTCCCATTTCTTTGGCAACTTGACTAACAGGTTTTCCCGATTGTCCAACAATTCGGACGGCCTCTGCTTTCTGCTCGTCTGTAAACGTCCTGCGTGGCTTTTGTATCATGTGAACATTCTCCAGGGTTATCGACTCTTCGGGAATGTCCACTTTCTCAGGTAAAGGTCAATGAGCAACTTGCCTAAAGCTTTAGACAAAGAAGTTGGCAATCTCTACGGGTTGAGAACTTGGGTCGAGTATGGGTTTAAGCAGTGCAAAAACCACTTAGGGTGGGCTGTTTTTCGGCTAACCCATTACGAGCAGATAGAACGCTGGTGGGAGGTTGTCTGTAGCACTTACTTGATGGTGAGTTTACAGTTTAATGGGCTTAACTCAGGAAGCAATCATGGCACTAATCAACTACAATCAGGCCTGCTTGAGAAGTTCAGTGAGCATGCTTGGTGGAATCAGATAAAGGGCTGGAAGCATCGCCTCAACAACTTGCAACTAATCATCCAGCCGTACATTTACTTTTGCTTGATAAAGCCTTGGTTAAAGGTGTTTGAGATTCCTCAGCTAAAAACTGGATTTTCTAGACAGATTGCCATCATGAATGAGTTCAAAGGTTGCTTGCCAGCCCAAGAGCAACTAGCAAATTTATGCTTCTCCTCTGCCTAAACTGATGAAAGCTGTTCAAGAGCAATCCTGCTCCTTATGTGTGGGAGAAACAGCATTGCGCTGGGTCATCTTCTAACCTGATGAAGTGCCTTGGCAGTTAAGACCGACCCCTCACTGATGTGCTTGACTCGTATGAAAGCTTGGTTCTGGACTGCGATGGGGATGACATTGGTGAAGTGACAAGCGTCACTATCCCGTTTAGGAGACTTCATAATCCGTCAATCCAGGTCAGGGCACACTTTATCGTTTCATTGTGCTAAGTACCAAGGAGTGAGAATGCGTGCCAGACAGGCCCAATCGACGCTCGAGCCAATTCATGCCAATGCTGCAGGCATCGATATTGGTGCTCAAACCCACTGGGTCTGCGTTCCGGCAAACCGCACACCAGAGAATGTCCGCAGCTTTGGCTGCTTGACGGCTGATCTGTATGTGCTAGCCGACTGGTTACAAACGTGTGATATAGAGACGGTCGCGATGGAATCTACCAGCGTTTATTGGATTCCCCTGTTCCAAATTCTGGAAACGCGTGGCTTTGAAGTCAAGCTGGTGAATGCTCACCACGTCAAAACCTTGCCCGGTCGTAAAACCGATGTACTTGACTGCCAGTGGCTCCAGCAGTTACATAGCTACGGCTTGTTGGCAGGATCATTTCGTCCAGCAGATGCGGTTTGTGTGCTGCGCAGTTATATCCAGCAACGAGATACCTTAATCAAGAGTGCCTGTGTTCACGTGCAGCGAATGCAAAAGGCCTTGACGCAGATGAACGTCCAATTACATCAAGTCGTCAGTGACATCACAGGCACGACAGGCATGGCAATTATGCGAGCTATTGTTGCTGGAGAACGCAATCCTCAAGCGCTAGCGGCACTCAGACATCATCGGACTCAGCGAAGTGAAGCTGAAATTGCTCAAGCCCTGCAGGGTGATTATCGCAGTGAGCACGTCTTTGTCTTGCAGCAGGAGTTGGAGCTTTACGAGGTGTATCAAGTGCAAATTGCAGCCTGTGACCAGCAGATTGAACAGTGTCTGTCGCAATTCGATGCCAAGGTAGACCTAGCACAGCAGCCTTGCAAAGCTGCAAAATACAAGCGACATAAACCTCAGAACAATCAACCTACCTTTGATTTACGCACTTATCTCTATCGGATGAGTGGCGTTGACTTTACCCAAATTGATGGCATGGGAGTATTGACGGTCCAAACCATTCTTTCAGAAGTGGGGGGTAATGTTCTAGACGTGGGGATTTATCAGCGAGATAATGCTGTTTAGTGAGTT
>JAUJON010000404.1 GCA_030447595.1 Thermosynechococcaceae cyanobacterium YX3bin19 | reverse complement strand
CCTGCGTAGCAATGTAGTTACGAATCGTTTCCAGTGAAGCATTGCCGGTAGAGCAGACAAAATACCCATCCGGCCAGAACGTGTTTTCCTTCCAAAAGTGCTTCTTCAAAAATAGGCGGTGTTTCTGATAGAGGTGACAGGTGGACATACTTTTAAGGCGGTTCACTATATCGAAAGCCGAAAGCGCAGGAGGCGTATCAATCAAGATGTGAATGTGGTCTCGGTCACTTTCCATCACGTCAATGGTGAATTTGCAGCGTTCACTGATGGAAAGGAATAGTGCCTTAATATCCTGTTCGATTGCACCAGTGAGTAACTGCTTGCGGTACTTGACCACGAAAATGACGTGCAGCTTAATCAGATATTTGGAGTGACTGCCTGTATGATACTCCATTGAATACTTATGCAAAAAGTTGCTATTTGTATAAGTATTAATTACTCTTAGGGGATGAAGGCAATCCACAAAACGTACAAATTTCGCATCCAACCCACTGACGAACAGGCAGTTTTGCTTGCCAGGCATTTTGGATGCAGCCGTTTTGTGTACAATCACTTTCTGGCTGAACGCAGCCGTTACTATCTGGAAAACAAGAAGGGGTTGAATTACTACGACAATGCCGCTTCGCTTACCCTGCTCAAAAAGGAAAAGCAGTGGCTAAAAGAAGTCAATTCGCAGGCGTTGCAGGCTACGCTAAAGCATTTGGAAGGGGCCTGCAATAGTTTTTTCCGTAAGCAGACGGAGTTTCCCCGCTTCAGATCCAAGCATTCCAAACAGGCGTTTCGGGTGCCGCAATTCACCCGCTTGCAAAACGGACGATTGTACATACCCAAGTTCAGTGAGGGTATTGCTGTGAACATTCACCGACCAGTTGAAGGAAAGATTCTGTTTTGCACCCTGACTAAAACCCCAACGGGTAAATACTTCGCTTCGCTGACCTGTGAGGTGGAGCATAAGCCTTTACCGCCAGTGCAAAATATGGTAGGGGTGGATTTGGGTATTAAGTCCCTACTGGTGGATTCGGTCGGTAAGCCGTATGCCAACCTAAAGACTACTGCTAAGTACGCCAAACGGCTTAAAAAAGCCCAAAGGTGGTTAAAGAACAAACAGTTAGGGTCTGCCTCCCGCAACAGGCAGAAACGCAAGGTTGCCCGTATTCACGAAAAGATGGCTAATGTCCGGGAGAACAACTTGCACCAGATTACCGCTACGCTAATCAAGGAAAACCAACTGATAGCCGTGGAAGATTTGGCAGTCAAGAACCTGATGCAGAACCGTAAGCTATCCAAAGCCATTGCCGATGTGAGTTGGGGTAAGCTGCTTACCCTGCTGGAATACAAGGCTCAGTGGAATGACAGGCAAGTGGTTAAGGTGGACCGCTTCTTTCCTTCTTCCAAAACCTGTACCCATGGCGGTTGGGTCAACCAACGCCTTACCCTTGCTGACAGAGAGTGGACGTGTGGAAATGGGCATACAGTGGATAGGGACGTGAATGCAGCGCAAAATATACTCAAACAGGCTCTAAACAGCCTCTCGGCGGGAACCGTCGAGTACACGGGTGGAGAACCGAAAACTCGCAAGAGGAAGGTACGTTCTGCGAAGCCCGAAGCCCCTAACCCTTTAGGGTAGGGGTGTGTTCACAAACGGAATAACTGCCGGATGCTGTCAGTTTCGGGAGGATGCCTCTGCTTCAGGGACCAGCCGGGAGTGAAATCTGCCGATTTATCATTAAGGGACACTTTACCTTTAACCAGCATTCCGGTTTTCTTTGGTGGCTACCGGTTGGAGGATTTTTCCCAATCCGCTAACAGGTCAAGCGACTGTCTGGTTATTGACTCCAGGGCTTCCTGCGTGAGAAACGCCTGATGACCCGTCACCATCGCGTTTGGCAACCGCAACAGCTCCTCGATGAGCGGGTCGCGCTGACCGGTCCCGGACTTATCCTCAAAAAACAGATCGTGCTCATGTTCGTACACGTCGATCCCCAGATAGCCTAACTGCCCGTTTCTGAGCGCGTGGATGGCCTCCCTGGTATTGAGGAGGGCACCCCGGCCGGTGTTAATGAGCATGGCACCGGGTTTCATCCTGGCAAACGTCT
>JAUJON010000403.1 GCA_030447595.1 Thermosynechococcaceae cyanobacterium YX3bin19 | reverse complement strand
CCGTTTGCAAAGCCTTCACGCAAAAACCGCTTTCCATGCTGTTGGACAACTCCCAAGACAGCACGTACCTTGAGTACCAGTCCATCACGGCCACCAGGTAGAGAAACCCGTTTTTCATAGGAATATAAGTAATGTCAGAGGACCATACCTGATTGACCTGATTGATAACTATGTTCCTGAGCAAGTAAGGGTACTTCTTATGGGCTTTATTAGCCTTACTTAAGTCAGGCTTAGGATAAATGGCCGTTAGCCCCATCAGCCGCATGAGCCTTCTTACCCGCTTTTCATTGACTGCTTCCCCTGCCCGTCCCAGCAGTGCGCTCATCATCCGGTAGCCGGCAAAAGGCGTCTTCAGGTACTGCTCGTCAATCTTGCGCATCAAATGCAGGTTCTGCTCGCTTTCCCCTTTGGGCTCATAATACAGATTCGACTTGTGTATAGACAACAACTCACACTGGCGGGTAAGCGAAAAGGGCTTTTCGAACCAGTCCACCAAGTCTTGTCTTACGGTTCTTGGAAGCGTTGATATTTTTTTTTGAGCCACTCCAACTCTACCTGTAGCTTACCGACCTGCTCGTAGAGCCGACTCCGTTCCTCTTCAAAAGCCTGTTTTTCCTCCTGCCCTTTACTGGTCTCCTGGAAGATACCGGTTGCTGAACTAAGCAGCAGCCCTTTCCAGGTAGAGATCTGGTTGGGATGCAGGTTGAACTGTTGCGCCAGTTCGGCTAATGTTTTACGCTCTTTTACTGCTTCCAGGGCTACCTGGGCCTTGAAGTCGGCCTTGAACTTTCTGCGCTTGCTGTCCTTCATTTTAGAACTTTTTTAAGGTGGTAAAATTACGCCTTACACCTTAACTTGTAGTCCTGTTTCCGGGGGGCAGCACAGTCAGTGCTCCAATGAAGCTCTGCAAACATTTAACGCCTGGAGGGCCGTAGGTATTTTTCCAAACATTGACCCCACTGCCATTGGTTGTACAGCACCCGATATGCCAGGTCCTGTTTTCGGCCCGGATTACCTTTGCGAATACCAGTACGGTGAATTCTTTGTAGATGATGTACCAAATGCTACTCAATACATATGGACAGCCGACCCGGGTTTATTCATTACGCCAAATGGTAGATTCTGCACAGTTACGGCTCAATATACAGGTTCCTATGCACTCTCAGTGCGAGCAGAGAATGGTTATGGGTCGAGTGCGACCAATGGTATCATCGTGGGTGTATATCCCAGTAGCTTCTGCGATGGGGAAACCTACAGGGTGAGTGCGGAAAAGAAATTAGAATTTTATTCTAACAGCCCTTTCGAAACGGGACAACTCTTAAAAGTTTTCCCAGTTCCTACTAGGGGCAGCACTACTATTCACTATTTGGTTGATAAGCCAGGAAACGTTAAAGTAAGCTTACAGGATATTTTCGGAAGATCAGTAACTACTATTGAAGAAAACTACAAAGAGCCAGGTATTTATGAGGTTACTTTTGATGCCGCTTTATACCCGAAAGGCGTATATATGTGTATATTTGAATCCAATCGAAGAAGATTTATTAAAAAGTTCATAATTTTAAAATAACCTATTGGTATGAGAACGATTGTTTTAGGAGTAATAGGAACGTGTCTGCTGCTTAACGGCTGTAAAGATGCCAGCAGAACAGTAGTGCCCGAGTCGATCAAAGCAGTATTTGGGCAGGAAGTAGAGCTGCAATTTAAGCAGCAGGCAACCTTTGATGAGGGGGTCGGTGTACAATTTGTTGGCTTCTATCCCGGTGCCACTGGAGTTGCTTATACGTATCCGGCCAAGATTCACCTCAAACTTACGGCTCAAAACGATACTGCGACAATTGAGATTCCGGAAGGGTTTGTTGCAAAGAACGATAGTATAGCACCACTTTGGAACCTAACCCTTAAGCAACCCCTACGCACCTTCAATCCTGCGATTTCACTAGGAAATATTAGTATCACTTACAAAGAGACCTATCCGACCTCACTTGACTTAGTGGATGTAAAGCCAGAAGACCGAAGGGTGGTACTAGTGGCCACCCTGGGTCAGTAAACTGGTTAGGAGGGATAAGCCCTGCTAAGAAACGTGAATTATCGAGGTAA
>JAUJON010000034.1 GCA_030447595.1 Thermosynechococcaceae cyanobacterium YX3bin19 | reverse complement strand
GAGTTTGAGCCTAGCGGTGCTAGTCGTGAGTGTCGTGTCGCTGGGGCTGACCCTCCGGGCACAAATACTGCTGACTCTGCACGAAGAGATGGCCCAGGCCCAAGGGGTGGCAGTACGAAGCCATCGAACCTGGTTCGTGGTGCTGCTATCGCTAGCAGTGGCGATCGCGATCAAAGCAGTTGGTGTACTACTAGTCAACGCTTTTTTAGTGATTCCAGCAGCAACGGCAAAGCTTCTCAGCCAAAGATTTGCCGCTTTTGTGCAGCTATCGGCGGCAGTGGGAGCCCTTAGCGCGGTCTTGGGCATTCTGTCATCAGCGGCACTGAACCTCGCCTCAGGCCCAAGTATTGTCGTGGCTCAGTTTGCCTTATTTCTGATTGCGGTAGTACTCTTCCGCCTCAGGCGACTGCCGCTCGTTGAGGAACCTTCCCCCTGAGCACACTGATGGCCCTGTAAGCAGATGCTTGCATCGATACTCCTGAGCTTGAACCAAGATACAGGTGCCACCAGCAATAAAGTTTTGTGTCTTGGCGCGGCCTTCAAGGCAGGCTATATTATGCCTAACTTCCAGCACTGTTAGCACTCATTGACGACCCGTAAAACCTGATTTAAGGAGCAACATCATGTGCGTTACCTGTCTTGCTTTTTCGGCTTTGACGCTTTTCTCGCCAGTAACAGAACCACCACAACCTGCTAACGTAGCCCCAGCGAACATTCCTGGAGGGCAGGCTAGTCTGGTTCAGTCGATGTCAGTTGCCCAAGAGACTCGTCTTGCAATTACTGAAATGCTCAAGCAACTACCCGATTCTCCCGAAACCCAGGTATTGCGGCAGGAATTCCAGTCACTCCAGGCGCGACTAGCTGGGGTCAAAGATGATTCCAAGGCGGACGTGATTATTGATAGCGGGTTGAATTCTCTCTCTAAGCGAGTCATGGCGGCACCCAATGCCGACCAGCTCATTGAAGTGCTGTTTGAGCTGCAGGAATCAAAGAACAATCAGCAGGCGGCTAGGCTTTTGAAGTTTCCCACACTTCAGAGTAAAGGCGTTCATCCTGTACTGTTGAATGTCCAAGCGCAAACTAGGAGCTGGGGCTGGCTATCCTAATATTTAGATGAGTCGTCATCGAGCCTGGCTGAGCCCTGCTAGTAGGCGTAGGGATTTTTTGGTTCTGGGATTGGTTTCACAGACCGCGCCTGAATGACGAGTTGACGCTTCCCGGCTAAATTTTCTGTAGTCATTTGACCTGAAATTTCTAGCCAGGTGTCGGGCGGGTAGGCTTTATGGCTCTGAGTTAACTTGACCGGCAACCCCACCGGATAGGCATCTGCGGCACAACAGGTAATTGCAAAGCGGGAAAGGGTGAAATACTGAGCTGGTAATTCGGGTGAATCAACCACAAATCCCTGAACGTTTACCTTTTGGCCAGTGTAGGCGTCGGGTTCGGGATAAACCGCCAGGGTTCGGACCCAGTCGATCAGCGATCGCGCCTCTGGCTGAGAGTCAGTGCGAAATGCTTGGGGTTGCCTGCGAGTTAGTGCCAAAGGCTCTGTTACTCCCCGCTGTAGAGCAGCTTGGCTGGCAAAAGGCCGGGGAGCCACCAGTAAACCCAAAAAGGCAGTTGCTAAGAGTAGGCTGCTCATCCAACCGGGGGGAAACAGAGTGAAATGGCGCATGTTAGGAGCTGGATCAGTTTTCAGCAATCTCCAAGCTCCCAAGGCACTGATGATTAAGAAGCCCAAACCAGTAGCAACACTTAAGCCAAAATACCTTGGGTGAATCAGCAGGCTAAGCTTCCCCGTCAGCCAATAATTCAACAGTAATAGCCCCCAAGCAGCAATTGCCAGAATGTCTAGCCAATCTAATACTCGCAGGGAATTAGGACGTCGAAGCGATCGCTGGGTCATAAGGTTATATTTTGTTAGACATCCAGTAATGGCCTGGTCACACTTTGGGCTCGTTTGCTCATTATTCAGCTCACCCGTAAATTTACGAACAGAGTTAATAAGAAGGTCAACTGGGCTGCCAGGACTAGCAGGTAAATCACAGCCCGCGCTCGAAAAACGGTCAGCATTAGCCCCAAACCTTTCAAGTCAATCATGGGTCCAAATACCAAAAAAGCTAGTAATGAACCACTGGTGAAGGTAGAGGCAAAGGAGAGGGCGAAAAAAGAATCAACCGTGGAGCAAATTGAGACGACTCCTCCCAGGATCATCATGGCGGCAATTGAGGTGATAGGCCCCTGCCCGAGTCCGAGAATAATGTCTCGCGGAACAGCAACTTGAATCAGGGCAGCAACCAAGCTACCCAAGACTAAGACTCCGCCGAGTTCCCGCAGCTCTTGGAGAGTGTTTTCTAATAGAAGCTGTAGTCGGTTAGGCAACGGCTTGGCGGTGGTAGAACTTGCGACTAGGAGCGTTTGTAACTCCGTTGTGTCGATCCGCAATGGTTTACCTGGCTGGTCCAGTAAAAAGGTTCCAGACTGAAGCAGGTAAGGTTCTCTAGACTGGGGTGAGACTGCTGGCAACGATCGCAGGGCGGTGGTAAACCGTTGCGGCATGGAACCCGCAACAGCAGGCTGTAGCAGTGGTCGCAGATCTGCCTGGGCACTAAATACCCAGCCAATCACGGTGGCGATCAGCAGGGAGAACACCACCCGTAACACAACGATTTCAGGTTGGTCTCGAAAAGCAGTCCAGGTTGCCCAGATGACAATGGGATTAATCGTCGGCGCTGCAAGCAAAAAACCAATGGCCACTGGGGCAGAAGCCCCTTGCAAAAGTAGCCGTCGGGCAACAGGAACGTTACCACACTCGCAAACTGGAAAGAGGAAGCCAATGACACTTCCGGCGAGGGCGCCCAGTAGAGGGTTTTGCGGCAAGGTCGCAATCAGTTTACGCTCATCCACAAAGAGGAGTAGCAAACCTGAAGATAAGACTCCGAGTAGTAAAAAGGGAAATGCTTCGACCAGCAAACTCAAAAAGAGTGTAAAACCATTGCTGAGTTGATTCATCTAAATACTTCTTGCGAATTTTAGGCACTAAGCGGTTCTAGAGCTGCTGCCTAGCATTCGTTGAGGCTAAGCGCACGTATAACCAGGAGCTAGCCCGAGTGGGACCGATCAGAGTGATAGATGCTTGGTCTTGGTTCTCTTAGGTTCAGAGCAGTCAGTAAATTAAAGCGCACCGTATCTATGCAACAGCGTAGAAGGGTAAACGAACTAAATTAAAAGGGTTCTCATGCAAATCCTCATAAATTCTATTTTCATTTCAAGACGAAAAACTTGTCAAAAAGGGCATCCTGGCAAAAAGACTTCTTCGTTGCAGTTTGCAATGTATCTCAGCATACTATGCAAGTTTGGACTAAGGAGGTATTCTGATTTGAAGCAGATAGTTGCTATCAGTACCTATGTGGGGGGTATTTTCTAGGTGCTAGCCCTTTCTTCGGCTTCCAACGCTTCCTATGGCAATGTCTTTGCCTCAGATTACAAGTCTAATATCGAGGGTGACCTACAGGTTGAACAGTTACCCAGGCTATTTAAAGCTGCCCGTCAGCTTGATCCAGCGAGTCAGGCTGAACTGACGAACACATTTAAGGCAATTTTAGATCGATCAATTGAGCTAGAAGACCAAAAGGAAACTAGGGCCTCTTACCTAGTCCAATTAATTGAAGCCTATTATCGTCTGTTTCCCTGTTGCCTGGTTGATCGAGAGGAAGTACGGTTACTGCGAGAAACGCTGCACCAAACGGTGCAGCGACTCGTGCAAATTCCTTTACCAGTGATCGAGGAGGAATATAGTCGGCTAAACCGCAATAGCTATAATTATCCGCTCAAACAACTGGTATTGCGATTTAGCCGTCCCTCAATGCCAGCGCTAGATCCAGACTCAATGCCAAAGCTAAGTGAACCAGAGTGTTTGCTGGCTTTGTTCCTTCAGTGTTTACGCCAGCAATTAGGTGCAGCAGTGCTCCTAAGCGATCGCTTTCAAGTAGAATACCGGGACTTGATCCGCAGTGCTTGCATGGCTGCTAGTGAACCAGAAGTTTGCCAGAACAACCTGGTGGGCTGGCTGTGGGAAGCTATGAAGTCTTTTGATCCGCTGAAGGCCTTTGGTGCTTCCGGACATGGGCGGCCCACGTTTGAAGCCTGGGTCCGAACCGTAATTAGTAATAAGCTGGCCGACGAAAAGCGCAAGTTGCTGAAGCGTGAAGCAGATGAGCTACTCTTCTATGAGTCGCGAGCAGCCAAAATTTTTCAAGATCGCTACAGTGCGCTGCCAGTACCGGTTCAGGGAGAAATTAATCTGCCTGCCTGTTTGCAGTTTATTCACATGGTGCAAACCCAAGTTACGGAGCCGCGAATCCGCTCCACCACCAGTCGTCTGCGGCTACGGGTGGCCCAAAACCTCTACTGGTCTATTGAACAGACTCGCGATATTCACCAGCAAGTCCGCCGGATTCTTGGCCGCTATGTGCAGTCAACGCGATCGCTAAACATTACTTCCGCTGATAGCAATCAGGAATGGATTGATAACTACCCTGATGTCCGAACGGTACCCAGTCCGACCGTTCAAGGGTTAGACTGTATTGCTGAATTCCTCAACGAAGCAGAAACTCCACCTTGGGTGCAAGAATGGAGTGAAAAGCGGCGGACGCAAGCTGAGATTGCCCGTGAGCTCTATGTCAGCCAGCCAACCATCTCACGTTGTTTAGGGCGGGAATACCGGCTGTGGCTGTACCGGCGGTTTTTTATCGATCCGCAAACGCCAGCTTGGATGAAGCGCTGGTATGACACCCACCACATTCAAAGTCCGCACCAGCGCCGTCAGCTCCGGCGAGAGATCCATTCTGAATATGCTCAAGGTCTTTACTCAGCTAAGAACATTGATGCCATGATTGAATCAATGCTCGAAGGTTGGTGCAGTCGTAATGGGATCTACTACTCAAGCCTGAAGCCAGCGGTCGATCAAATAGATCTCTCTTATAAATTAACAAGCAGGTTCTAAATCAAAGTTAGTGATACCTGCCAGTAGATAAGCTCTGAGACTAAAGCGTCATCGGCAACTGGGTAATATTTTAGATCCTAAGACATTACCCATCAATGCCCCTCATCGCGGACTACGCGAATGTCTATCTCTCTTTCAACATAGGTCCACTCTTCTGACGCACGTAGCTCAGCCAGCATTTCATCAAAGGCTGCCGAGTCAGACGCTGGATAATCAAACCAAGTCAAGAAATCAAACGGCTCGTCTTCCGAGATCGCGGCAGTGGTGAAGGCGGCGGGCAACCGTAGGCAGATACTTCAGTCCCGTTTTGACATGGTTCGAACTTTCCTCAAAGATCCTGCGGCGTTCATCCTGAGCTAGATTCCACCATGAGGCGGTTTTTCGGATAGGGATGAGTGCAGCGCAGGTTGCTTCGTGACGGCCTAGCACCGGCTGTTTATCCAGCAGTTGATTCTTTTCTAAACGTGTGACGTAACGCTCATTGCTGGTCACTCCACGGAGGCGCCACTTGGCTGCATCAGGTTCCACAGGGATCGAGCCGTTGACAATATTCAATTTGACATCTTGACATCAACAACACGCCAGGGACCGATCTCTCCCACCTACAAAAGTAAAAAGTCGAGCATTCATGCTATGGTTTCCTGACTAGGCAGGCCTCGACTGTTGAGGTGTCTCAGCCCATTTGGAAGTTGAGAGCAGTTCTAGGCGATCTATTGGGCAAACTTGCAGAGGAATCAAAGCAAAGAGGTGGTCTACTGTGGTTTCTGACTGGGCAGGCCTCGACTGTTGAGGGTGAACAGTCTCTACCCAATGTTATTTCTACGGAGTCAGTTCGCCAAGGAAAGTTTGGGGACATGATTGAGTGTTAACTAAAGCAGAGGAATCCTGCTCCTGTGCACGTAGCAGTGACTTAAACCGACTTAACGCGATGTGCAATTTTCCCCTAATGAAAGCCCCACTAGTGTCTCCTACCGTCGTTACAGTAACCTTCTGGCTAGAAGCTACCAAGTTCGAGGCTAATCACACCCAGAAACGCGCTCCCGCCCAATAAAAAGCTGAGATTAAAACTACTAGTTCTCAGTAGATTTGCTGTATCCAGGGCATAGGTTGAGAACGTGGTGTAAGAGCCCAGAAAACCGACTGAAATCAGTAGGCGCAAGTCTGCAGAAGTGTTCCCCCGTTCTAACACCCAAGTTGTAAAAAAGCCCATTGTTAGGGCACCAGAAAGGTTGATAAAAAAAAGTGCCGTAGGGAAAATCAGGGTCTGAACCACTGGTTCAACCCAAGCGTCAGGCAGTAGCGGCTTACACCGGGAATAGCTCCCAAACTGACAGCCAGGAGCTCGAATGGCTGGATCTGCTGTGCTGAGCAGGTTTAAGCCTTTGGTCAACCAAGGCAAAAATGATGCACGGCAACTCCGTTAGTAATGACTGCCAGACTTACGGTAATGCACCGCAGTCTGAGCCTTGGGCTGTAAGACTTGACCATTTTCAACTACGGCATAAACGAGCCAGTGATCGCCACATTCCATCCGGTTTTCAGCACGGCACTCCAGAAAGGCTAAAGCATCACTCAAGATGGGGGAGCCATTCCCAGCCTCTTGATGTCTAAGCCATGCAAGCGGTCTTCTCCAGACCAAACGGCTTGAGGAAGTGTTTCATCAAGCCCAGGTGTTGGCCTTCCGCTAGGATATTCAGGACAAATTGACTCTGAGTGCATCAAGGATTCAATTGCCCGGTCCTTGGCTACGGCGACGGTCAGTCCTGGAGGGTTGAAGGTAGCTTGCGATACCCAGGAAGCAAGCATGGCGCTGGTAACATCCCTTGCCTGGCTGTGACTATACTCAATGAACCAACAACTCGACTCACAGCCTGCTCAATGCTGCTAGCAGGCTGAGGCTGACGGCGTTGGCCGGAGGCTGGCCGAGGGGCATCACGCATTTTTTTTCGCTTTCTTGAGGGCCTGGGCAAAGTCAGTTCCGACCTCTTCACAAAATTTCAGTGGCATCCGTCGGTTTGAACTTGATGCGGATGGGCTCAAAGCCGAAGCTATAGCCAGCATCTTGCAGCTTTGTTTTCCAGTAGATCAATCGCTTCACCACTCCAGCCGTAGGACCCAAATACTCCTGCTAACTTACTTTTCGTTGCGGTAGAAAGCACAATTCCTAAAGCGGTTTGGATTGGAGTCGGGTGACCGCTAATCGGGGGGAGCCGATGATAAATCCGTCGCATTTTTCCACCGCCGCGCGTGAATTTCTTCTGCTCGCGCAGCTTCACAGTTAATTGACTCACGCCGACGCTAGCTTTGCAATGCCGTGAGCGACGCCTGGGCTAGTGTTGCTGTATTACCGTAGGCCGAGGCGTACAGCAGCGCCACCGATGTATCTTGTGTTTTTTGCGCCTGGCTCCATTTTTCGTAAGAACGGAGCAGATCGATCAGACCGTAGCGGACCATCGGGCCATGACCCGGTGCGTAAAGCCTAGCAGGGACGGTTGTCAACCGCTCCACCGCTATTTCCACCTGCCGGGCGCTGGGAGCCATCAGGCAGTCACAGTAGTAGCGCCGGTCTTCCGCTAGAGTTTGCCAGCCTTCGTCAAAGACCTGGTCGCTACAAACATGGGCTCCAAAGAGCTTATCAGTGAACAAAATTTCGGTCTGGGGGTCATACGTGGAAAGGCTGTCCGGCCAGCGCGGGTTAGGCGTTGGTATAAATTCTAAGGAGTGACCGGCCTAAATCTAGGGTAGATTCCTGCATCACAATGATTTTGGCACATCCACTGCTTGCCCATCTTCGCTGGGACTTGACAGAGCATTGGGTTAGACCGTCAAAGAGAGAGTTTCAATAGCGGCCTTCAGCGTTGCCGCCCGGTTGGGATTGACGTGACCCAAAATCACGTAATTCAGATGCTTCAGGTTCAGGCGCTGCTGCAGGGTCACTTGGGGCGGGTCAATTACGCGTTTTATCTGCTTGAATCAGGTAAGAGTTAGCGGCAGTTCCCCGCCGCAGTGCGTATTCACGGCCTTGTCCAACTGCGCGATCGCAACACGGTTGTATCTAGCGACAGGCGTAAGACTTGTACATCTAGTGGCTTTGGCATCAGTTTGCTCCTGCCTGCAGTAGTGACGTGACCCAAAATCACGTAGCCAGACATCCTCCCAGCACTAACCGCTTCAGTGGGCTTCCCCAATCCACTTACTCATTATAGCCCCGGCAGTACGCAGGTAAATCTCGCTGTCCAGCGGCAAGGATTCTTCACCTCGTTGCCGGCGGGTCAATTAAGGTCATGAGTGCGAATTTATCCGCGTTTTACACTCTGGACATTGCTTGGCTGGTGCTTACGCAGGGTCTACCTCAGCAGTTTCCAGCACACCCACTTAAGAAGTTGGCGAAACTGACCGAAGTTCGCATCCAACATGTGCGTATTCAGTTTTTGTGAAGTCGATCTCACAAACACCATTTGGGCCTGGTCACACAGCTGATGGGCAACTTGATCCTTACGGGCTTGGTCAATATCATGATGGAGCTTGGCAACCACTCGCTTTATGGTACACGGTTGTATCCGTTGCAGCACTTTCAGCCGACGTTGCAGGTCTCGAAGACAGGTTGGATGGTGAGCCCATCGGAGGTGGCCAAAAGTTCTCCAATCCCACATCTACCCCAATCGCCCGACCGTGGTTTTTGACATCAGACTGGATAGTGATCACGGCATACCAAATTGCATCAAGAATCTTCACCCCTTTAATCTTGAATCTGGTATGGGCCGGTGTAGATTCAGTCACCGGCCCAATTGATCAGCTTGTGAGAACAACCTGGGGGAAGTAAAACGATTTATATTGCCCAAACTTGCGAAATCGAGGAAAGCCATATCCTCTGATGAAAGCTTCCCAGGTGTTATGGACGCGCTTAACTACATCTTGCAAGACTGAGAGTGCAGCTCTGGTAAAATATCTTTGTTAATTGGCGTGTGAGGTAGTCAGGAAACGCTATGGGTGGAACAATATACTCTTTAACTAGGGAGCAGGTCTCAACACTACACTTGCGGCTGTTTATCCAGAGCTTAAGGTCCGCCAAGCACCTGTTGTAAAGGCGACGACAAGTCTCCAGCCAGCAAAAATAAAGATTTGGGTAAACTCTGTAGAGTTCAGGGTTAACATCCTCTAGGATCCTTAGCGCGATTCATTAACAGCGCCAAAATAAACTTATAGGTTAAAAAGTACTCCCCACTAGCGAAAGATCAGTTGCTGAACAGTGATCAGTCCTGCCCTTGGCAGGTTAAATACTCCGCAAAGGATTAGATGTGGAGAGTCATGGCCTGCTGAGAACTTAGATTTACTAGTATCCTAAAGTGCTTTTGCTGAGAATGATATACAGAAAGTTTCAGTCTTGTCTCCTGTAACAGATGCTAGTCGAAAAGATTCCCTATTTTGCCAGGCATTAGGAGAATTTTTGTCTATCCCCTGTACATCAAAATCTACGGAGAACTCTGTCTCAGAAGCAGTTAGCTGATAATAGCGATTGGTTAATCTTGAGTAATCAGAAGTGTTGGTTACTAAATCACAACTTGCAAAAAAAAGTAACTGTATTTCTGCAATTTGAGGAAAATGGAAATTAAAACGGGCTCCTTTAGTGAGGTAGACCCTATGGTAAGGAATGTCTTAAAAGAGCGATATGAAATTCAACGACAGCTTGGAGCCCGAGCTGGACAGCAAACTTTACTAGCACTTGACCGGCAAACCCAGGATTTGGTTGTACTTAAGTTGTTGACCTTCAGCAGCGACCTGGGATGGGAAACATTTAAGCTTTTTGAGCGCGAAGCCAAAACTTTGCAGGAACTCACCCACCCAGCCGTACCTCGCTATCTTGGTTATTTTGACGTCGAGACAGCCTATGGTAAAGGCTTTGTCCTTGTACAAAGTTACATTGACGCCCCTCGTTAGAGGAGCATATGCAAGCAGGGCGAACATTTGATGAGACAAAACCTTAAACAAATTGCTAAAGCAGTCTTAGAAGTTCTCATCCATCTTCATCATCGCTATCCTCCTATTATTCATCGCGACATTAAACCCAGTAACATTTTGTTGACCCGTCGCTTTGAATATTCTGAGGGCCAAGTCTACTTGGTAGACTTTGGCTCTGTGCAAGCCGCTGCTTGTGAAAGAGGAACAATCACTGTGGTCGGGACATACGGTTATATGCCACCTGAACAGTTTGGAGGACGAGCCGTACCTGCTTCTGATCTCTACGGTTTAGGAGCAACGTTAATTGCTTTGCCTCAGGACAGCATCCCGCTGATTTGCCTCAAAAAGACTTGCGGATTTGCTTTGAAGGTTATGTAAGTTTCTCGCCAGCCTTCAGCGACTGGTTGCAGTGGATGACAGAGCCAAGCCTGACCGGCGCTTAGAATCTGCTGATCAAGCATTACAAGCTCTAGAAAAAAAGAGCTGCGGCAGAATTTATCTTTAGTTCCAGTTAAACCCGCAGATTCTAAAAGTTTTGTTGACTGAAAATCCAACTCTCTGGAGATTTTCATTCCAGCGAAAGGTTTCACGATTGATTTATTGCCTGTGATTGGCGTCGCACTGTTCTGGAATGGATTTTTAGTGTTTTGGTACTACTTAGCAATACAAACCTGGGGTTCGGGGGGAGGGTTTGCTGCTTTCTGCTTTAGGTCATGTCGGAGTTGGTCTTTTGGCTGATTCTACAGATTTTGTTTGCTCTATTTGGGCAGATCTGGCTACATCTAGATCATAAACAAGTTTCATTAAAGTATCAACTTTTTAATTTGAAGTACCCTCGTTCTCGTTCTGCTCTCCGGCATCAAATTACCAAGTTAGAGCGGACTCAAACTTACTTTAGGAGAGAGCCAGGTAGGCGAACAAGAAGTTAAACCCCAGCTTAATATTTGGGCTGGAACTAAAAAAAATTAGGATTATGGTAGTGGTTTACTCTCTGAAGCAGAGTTGGACTGGTTAGCCTATGAACTCAGTAACTGGCTAGATCTGCCGACAATGGGGCAAGTGCTGCTCAGGGAACGCGATGATTTTTCCAACCACGGTTGAACTATAGAATCTCAGATGCCACAACCCTCTCAGATTTGCCAGTGATGGGAATTGATATACTATGACAAAGCATCAACAAACTAATGAGCGATTTGTTCAAGGGTTTGAAGAGATACTGGACATCGCCAAAGCCCTGGAAGAAAGAATTGAGACGGGAGAGATTTGGGAAGATCTTTGGACAGACATTCAGATCGACTCCCGCAATTTTAATGGGTTCAACTTTGAGGAGCAGGTTCAACCCCCGCAACTCCGACGGCTAACGTACCGGGGTTGCAGGATGTCGGTGGCTTAGCTGACGTTCTCAGAGAACTCAAAGAACTCATTGAGATTCCTTGAAACGTCCAGACCTGATGACAAAACTTGGTTTGGAACCGACCCGGGGTGTGCTGCTGGTGGGTCCGCCTGGAACTGGCAAAACGCTGACTGCCCGCGCCTTGGCAGCGCAATTGGGCATCAAGTGCATTGCAATTGTCGGCCCAGAGGTGATTGGCAAGTACTATGGTGAAGCGGAATCGCGCCTGAGACGAATTTTTGAGAGAGCTGTACGCTCAGCGCCCTGTCTGATTTTTATTGACGAAATTGATAGCCTGGCACCAGACCGCAACGCAGTCGAAGGCGAGGTGGAGAAACGGCTCGTCGGTCAGCTCCTAGGATTAATGGATGGCTTTGCTACCACAAAATGTGATTGTGCTTGCCGCTACTAACCGGCCTGAGCATCTTGATCCGGCTCTCCGCCGTCCCGGTCGCTTTGACCAAGAAGTCAGGTTTCGCGTCCCTGATCGCGATGGCGATTAGAAATATTACAAATCTTGACTCGCTCGATGCCACTCGATAGTTCCGTGAAGCTGGAGACGATCGCGGAGTTGGCGATCGGTTTTGTCGGTGCCGATTTAAAAGCCCTGACCCAAAAAGCGGCTTATAGTGCGCTGCGCGATTAGTACCGAGCTTAGCAGAGCCACTTTCTGAGGTGATGACGCTCAACCAGCAAGACTCCTCCAGGCACTCAAGGAAGTAAAGCCAGCGGTGCTGCGCTCTGCTGAGGTCGAATCTCCTCGTGTGTCCTGGGACGAGATTGGTGGGTTGGAAGACATTAAACAGACCCTGCAGGAATCAGAAAGAGCACTATCTACCCAGAATTGTACCAACAGACGGGTGCCCAAGCGCCGCGCGGTATTTTGTTATGGGGGCTACCGGGTACGGTAAAACTCTGCTAGCAAAAGCAGTTGCTTCGCAAGCAAGAGCTAACTTTATTGCCGTTAATGGCTCAGAATTACTCAGCCGCTGGGGGGTGCCTCTGAGCAGGCCGTGCGAGAACTATTTCAAAGCTCGACAGGCTGCTCCTTGCGTAGTTTTTATCGATGAAATCGACACTGGCCCCAGCCCGGGGTTATTTTCTAAGGAGATTCGGGTGTAAGTGATCGCGTGGTTGGTCAACTGCTGACAGAACTCGATGGCCTGCAGGATTGTCCTAACGTGCTTTTAATCGGGGCGACAAACCGCCCCGAAGCGTTAGATACCGCTTTACTAAGGGCGGGGCGCTTAGATCTACAGCTGAAAGTAGACTTACCCAACCAGGCCAGCCGGTTGGCAATTTTGCAGGTGCATAACCAAAATCGGCCACTGGCGGATGTTGATTTGAGTCAATGGGCTGACCAAACAGCGGAGTGGAACGGCGCAGAGCTGGCGCTTCTGAGTAACCAAGCGGCCTTGGAGGCGGTGCGGCGGGCATCGCAGCCAGGGGGTTATCGATCCAACGACGGTTCAGATCACGGCTCATGATTTTAGTGCTGCCTATCAAAAGCTTTTAGTTCAACGTCAGCCTGCCTAGTTGCTGCCCCTGCCCACAACGTCGGCTAGCTAGCACCTTCAAAGCTCTGGGTTGTGTCTTGGAACAAAGCGCCATGGAGGTTTTGTTGCAAAAATTAGTTTTGGTAGGGTAGGAAACTTTTTGTCTTTTTGTCTGAGAGTCTCTCGTTCAACTTGCAGAGCTTCTTAGAAAAGAGTGCGCTAACAAGCGTGGCGGTAATACTTGAAGAAATTCACTTGAGAGAAACCTGTGTCCCAGATATATGGAGAAAAATTGAGAGGCATTGGCGCTGCAGTGCAGCAGTTCCTAGACTGGGGCAGGGATATTGAGCTAAACTGAGAACCCGTGAGTTTTTAACAGACCTATGCATGCCCAGGAAATCATTCGCTCGATTGAAGCGGAGCAACTCAAAGCGAACCTACCGGAAATCTATGTTGGCGACACCGTCAAGGTAGGAGTAATCATTCAAGAGGGGAACAAAGAGCGGACACAGCCCTATGAAGGGGTTGTAATTGCTAAGCGCAACGGCGGGATTAATGAAACCTCACCGTACGCCGCATCTTTCAGGGAATTGGCGTAGAGAGGCTTTCTATCCACTCTCCTCGTATCGAGGGGATTAAGATTATTCGCCGAGGTAAAGTACGTCGAGCCAAGCTTTACTTTCTGCGCGATCGCGTGGGCAAGGCAACGCGAGTGAAGCGCTTTGATCGGGGCTAATCCATAACATCGTTGAGTCTAGTATTAGGCCAAAAGTTGATGGAAGGCCAGCTTTTACCCTAGAATTTGAGAGTCTGCTTAGGCTCACTTTTTGCGCTCTTAGTTCAGTTGGTAGAACGCAGGTCTCCAAAACCTGATGTCGGGGGTTCAAGTCCTCCAGGGCGCGCTTTAATAAAACCTCTGAACTCGTTCTGGTTGAGTTCGCTTGAGTGCTTATGGCAGTCTCTCAAGCAAAGCCTTGTAGAATTTAACAGCTTGGAGCAGTTGCCGGCAAACTTAGCGCAAATTCTCTCTAAAGATGAGTGCGGCAGTCGTAGGGTTAGCTCTGTATCCCTTTGTCCTAAAGGATTTGTCTCTCACCGGTGTTATCGCCATAATGGAAGAGTATTTCAGAGCGAGTGAGGTTATTGAACATATCGAAGTCTGCTGGGACGCACAATGAGAAGCCTATCAAACTCAAATTTTAGGAGACCCTGCCGCTGGTAGTTAAGGTAAGCTCATCTACATTTTTGCGAGAAAATTATGTAGGGTAGTTTGTTTAAACTTCTACATTTTGAGCGATTGGTATTAGTACAACTTTTGGATGAAACACTTTATGAATTGTTTTGACACCTTGGTAACTAGTACTCAAACCGATTGCGGTGAGCAGTGATCGCCCTAACGTCCCTACAGCAATAAGGTAATCCGGAGATAACAAGTGATGTCAGATGAACCACGGCTGGAGGAGAAAGCCCTCTCAAAGGCAGCCGAAACGCAGCTATCTAACCACCTGCAAGCAGCTCAGGAATTGGACGTAGAGATCACTGACTTAATCAAGATGACTCAGGGGCAGGCCGATTCAGTTTCGGTTGTGGGCAAAAGAATTGGTAACGCAGCAAGACTTCATATTCAGGAAGTGGAACTGCACACTAGCCGTGGCCGTTAATCCTTTAAGTGCTCTTTTTGGCAAAATTGAGCTGAACCAGTCTGTAGACTCTACTGCCCGGATTGTAGTTGCAAAAGCAGATGTTAACCAGAATTTGAACTCAAACTACGTCCGTAGTAAGCTTTTCACCCTGGGGAGTTAAACGTAGAGGGTCGAATTGTCCTCCTAACATTGCAGCCTCCCATGCAGCTGCACCTACCGGGTGAGGGCAAGCTCGTCTTCAGTAGCAATATGCAAGTAACCGAAAGAGGTGAAACTCAGCAGGTTCGCTTCACAGCTGTCATGTACCCACGCACCCATGAGCGCTCAGTACTGATGGAAGCGTTCTCCTTTGAAGAAGGACAGGCAGTTTCCCTGGAAGTTGTGGTCGCCTTCATAAAAACGCTCAAGGAATTGGTCGACTTACCCTACTTAGAATTTGACGGGACAGCGTTTCGCATCAAGGAGATGGAGGTGCAGAAGGGGAGTGTCACCCTTCAGGTCGAAGCGCACATCAATCAACTCCCTTCGTTGTAACTGGACTAGTACTGTTGTTTGACTGAGCGCCGCTGCATTGTCGTTTCGAGTTCGCCAGACAGAAGCTTCATGCCAGCGCAGGGCCGTCATTGCTGCAGAGAAACTGTTTCGTTATTACGTCTGGCTCTTATTGGAGACCTTCTAAACTTGACTAATATTCAGTAGATACTGTTCAAGTTTTTAGCCACTTTCAAGATTAGGAACTTCAGAGCTCACCTCAGCTTTCGGGTGTAGACAATCTGGCAAAAGAGCTAGGGTGAGATACTTATGCCAAAGCTAGCAAAAGCTTTCGCCTTTAGGTCTCGGATATACGCCTAATTTTAAGCAAAATAACTTCTTTCTGTGGCTTTATCAGGAGTAGACCCTGCTATCAAAAAATGAGGATGCTGCCAAATTAGTCACTTAAGTTGGCTCTTAATCTCCCAATCTCCGCTGGTTGAGGAACTTTTAGTTTGGCAAGCTTTAGAAAGCAAGATACTATTGCCTGAGTGTGGTGTTCTGTTGAAGCAGAGCTTAAATAAACCAATTCTTCTAGGAGTTCAACTGTCCCAGGCGAGCTGATTAAGTTCGCTTTTGTGATTATCTGATTATTATTGAATTCCATAGGACAGTCAAAATACATCATGAGTTCACCCCAGGCCCAGCGAGTCACAGTGCCCAGCAAAGATACCAAGACATCTCTTAAGTTGGTTGCTGGCACCACTACATAATGGAGTGAACAGCTTAGACTATGGAAACTTTAACGAGCAAGTTGATGTCGCCCTTAACGCGCATTTTAGGCAGTTAGGGCAACCACGGCGGCTTGAGTTGTGGGCAGCCATCGTGCAACTGGACAATTTGTCCTCAGCTTGTTGGATGAATCTGTTCATTAATACTTTTACTAAGAACTTTTTGAATTGGGTTAAAGGAACAAAGCAGTCAATAATGTTCCAAGCCGGATCTGGAGCAAATACCTTTTTAAGGGGAATTCCATGGACGCTATTTTTGAGAAAAGCACGGCTGAATCAGAAAGGTTGCAAGAAGCCCGTAACCATCAAGCCCATTGGAGACGGTGGGGACCTTACCTCAGTGAGCGTCAGTGGGGCACGGTGCGAGAGGACTACAGCGCCACAGGCGAAGCATGGAACTACTTTTCCCACGATCAGGCCCGTTCCCGCGCCTATCGTTGGGGGGAGGATGGCATTGCTGGGATTTCTGATAATCACCAGCGGCTTTGTTTTGCCATTGCCCTGTGGAATGGACGAGACCCCATCCTCAAAGAGCGGCTATTTGGCTTGACCGGTAACGAGGGTAACCACAGCGAGGATGTCAAAGAATACTATTTCTACCTCGACAGCACCCCCACCCACTCCTACATGAAGTATCTCTACAAATATCCTCAAGTGGAGTTTCCCTATGACCTGTTGATGGAGGAAAACCAGCAGCGGAGTCGCCATGAACCTGAGTTTGAACTATTAGAAACGGGTGTGTTTGATGGCGATCGCTACTTCGATATCCTGGTGGAATATGCTAAGGCTGAGCCAGAGGATCTGCTGATACGCATCAGCATTACTAATCGTGGCCCCGCAGCCGAGACCCTGCACCTGCTACCCACACTCTGGTTCCGCAACACCTGGTCGTGGGACAGCGCCGAGAAGCCAATGCTGAAAGCAGCCGCTCTTCCACAGCCACTAGCAGAGGGTACTGTGATCGCCGCCCACCCCACGCTGGGGCAATTCTACCTGCACTGTCAGGGTCAAGACCCGCAGATACCGCACCTGCTGTTTACAGACAATGAAACAAACTATGAACGCCTGTTTGGTCAAGAGAGTGCCTCACCCTACGTCAAAGATGGCATCAACGATTACGTCGTCAATGGTCTTGATACCATCAACCCTGCCCAGACTGGTACTAAAGCCGCTGCTCACTATATCCTGAGCCTGGGTGCAGCAGAAACCCAGATTATCCAGCTACGCCTCCGTCGCGGCGAGTTGACTCCAGATCCAGCCCAAAACCACCCCTATCCCCTCCCACAATCCGGCCAGTTTGGTCAAGAATTTGACGCCATTTTCCAAACTCGCCAGCAAGAAGCAGACGAATTCTACAATCACGTTACGGCTCCCGGCCTGTCAGAAGACCAGCGCAATGTGCAGCGGCAGGCATTCGCCGGCATGCTCTGGAGCAAACAGTATTACCACTATGTCCTAGACGAGTGGTTAAGAGGCGATCCCGCACTTCCTGCGCCTCCCTCAGAGCGCAAAAACGGCAGAAACCATGAGTGGATTCACTTCCATGTGGACGACATTCTCTCAATGCCCGATAAGTGGGAGTATCCCTGGTTTGCGGCCTGGGATTTAGCCTTTCACGCAATTCCTTTAGCAATGATTGACCCGGACTTTGCCAAGCGGCAACTCGACCTGATGACACGGGAGTGGTACATGCACCCCAATGGCCAGCTTCCGGCCTATGAGTGGGCCTTCAGTGATGTGAATCCGCCCGTCCACGCTTGGGCAACCTGGCGCGTCTATCAGATTGAGCGACAGATGTATGGACGCAGCGATCGCCAATTTCTAGAGCGAGTCTTCCAAAAGCTGCTGCTCAACTTTACCTGGTGGGTAAACCGCAAGGACCGAACGGGGAGAAATATCTTTGAGGGGGGGTTCCTGGGACTGGACAATATTGGAGTGTTTGATCGCAGTTCTCCCCTGCCGACAGGGGGTTACATCGAGCAGGCAGACGGCACCAGCTGGATGGGTATGTACTGTCTTAACCTGCTGACCATTGCTCTGGAACTAGCGCAAGAGAACCCGGTCTATGAAGACATTGCCACCAAGTTTTTTGAGCACTTCCTCTACATTGCTGAGGCGATGAATCACATTGGCGATAAGAGTACCCAACTGTGGGATGACGTAGACGGATTCTTCTACGATGTGTTGCACCAGCCGGATGGGCAAGGAATTTGCTTGAAAGTACGCTCAATCGTCGGCTTAATTCCCCTGTTTGCCATCACTACCCTAGAACCAGCCGTCTTAGACAAACTCCCTGGTTTCAAGAAACGGTTAGAGTGGTTCATTCATCATCGTCCTAGCCTGAAACGCAACGTTGCCTGTATGGAAACTCGCGGCGTTGGAGCCAGGAGGATGTTGGCACTTTGCTACGTCACACCCAATTGGTTTAATTCCAAAGATAAGCTGCGGCGAATTCTCACTAAATTGCTGGATGAGCAGGAATTCTTGAGCGATTATGGTATCCGGGCACTCTCTAAGCACCATGCTCAACACCCCTATATATTCCATCTAAAAGGGCAGGAGTTCCGGGTCGATTACGAGCCTGCGGAAGCCAGTACTGCAGTGTTTGGTGGCAACTCAAATTGGCGGGGCCCGGTGTGGATGCCGATTAATTACCTGATCATCGAGTCACTACAGCAGTTTCACTCTTATTTAGGAGATGATTTCAAAGTCGAGTGTCCCACGGGTTCCGGCAACTGGATGACTCTTTGGGAAGTTGCCAGTGAAATTTCCCAGCGGCTGATGCGAATTTTTCTCCAGGATGGGGATCGTCGTCCCCTGTATGGCAATAGCGGCGGTAAGTTCCAGACTGACCCCCACTGGCGTGACTTGCTGCTCTTCTACGAATATTTTCATGGCGATAATGGTGCCGGCATCGGGGCTAGCCACCAAACGGGCTGGACCGGCCTCATAGCAAAGTTAATTCAGGATGCGGGAGAGTCTAACCGGCAGCACAACCCACCCGAATTGAACCCTCAAGAGTCAGTGAAAGCTACAGCCTCATGAAATTAACAATCCACCCTAAATTTGAGATACCGCAGGAATGGGCAGCCTTTTCTATCTCTACCCTTGCTACTGCCCTGCCAAAGTTACTCCCCCATGGGCCGGCTACTACTTTCGTTTCTATTGTAGCGACGGGGAGGTTGAACCGATAGCCCAGCGAGGAACTACCCTCAGTTACGAAAACCTTTGCAAAGGGTGCCTTAAGCTTAAAGTGCCAGAAATGAATCTTGATCAACCCTACCCGATTAAGATCCTATGCTTGGCACTTGAAATGAGGAGGCATTACTGTGAAATTACGCTGGTTATTACCCAGCCTTTTAAGCACTTTTTTAATTTCTGCAACTGCCGAGGCAGCAAAACTAGAATATTGGCGCTTTAATGCTGAGCAGAGCCGGCTTGACCTGATTACTAATGAGGGAGTTCAACCCAAAGCTCTACTGCTAGTGAATCCGGCGCGGTTGGTGATTGATCTGCCCGGCACGACTTTCGGAGGGCCGACCGTCTACAAAGCGATCGGGCAATGGGTGCGAGAAGTACGGGCCGCTCAAGTAACCCCTCAAACCACCCGGCTGGTGATTGAATTGGGGCCTGAGTATACTTTGCGTCCCCAGGAAGTCCGAGTTCGCGGAATTGCCCCCAATCGTTGGTTTGTTCAGCTACCCAAGCTTCAGCCCCTAGCCCTAGGGCCGCAGCGCTCCGTTGTTGTGCCGGTGCCACTGCCAAAACGGCCCCCATCTCAAAACCCAGGGGGACCACGCCCGCGGCCAAACGTCCGCGTAGTCGTGGTGGTTGACCCCGGTCATGGGGGCCAAGATCCTGGAGCCATTGGCATTGGGGGATTGCGAGAGAAAGACGTGATACTCCCGATCGCCCTAGAAGTTGCTCGCCTACTAGAACGCCAAGGGGTCAATGCGGTGCTGACTCGGGCAAATGATCGGTTTGTCGATCTGGCACCTCGGGTAGCTCAGGCCGAGGCAGCGAGGGCAAACATCTTTGTCAGCATCCATGCCAATTCCATCAGCTTGAGCCGCCCTGATGTCAATGGGCTAGAAACGTACTACGCCCCTGGTTCTTCCAGTGGGGCCCGCCTTGCCCAAACGATTCACAATAGCCTTTTAAGGACCGTCAAGGTTAGAGATCGGGGGGTGCGGCAGGCAAGATTCTTTGTCTTGAGAAAGACCTCGATGCCTGCCACTCTCGTTGAAGTCGGTTTTGTTACGGGTCGAGAGGATGCCACGAATCTCCGGAGTGTGATTTATCGCGGTCAAGTCGCTCAGGCGATCGCTGAGGGGATCCTCCGCTACGTTCAACTAAAATAGGCCAGTGGCCCCAGCGATCCAAGCTCAGAAATCTATGCTGTGAGTGCAAGCCGAATGTCAAGCTCAGCCGCCCTCACCCGCTACCAGAAAATTTATCAGGTCGTACAGCAAATTCCTGCCGGCAAAGTTGCGACCTACGGACAGGTGGCTGAATTAGCTGGGCTATTGGGTCAAGCTCGCCAAGTCGGGTATGCTTTGTATCGCCTGGCACCTAACTCCGAAATACCGTGGCACCGCGTCATTAACGCCAAGGGACAAGTCTCCCAGTCTCCGTGTCGCAAGGGCACAGACGCGCTTCAGCGGGAACTGCTAGAAGGCGAGGGCATTGGCTTCAATCGGGCAGAGCAAATTGATTTAAAGACCTATCTCTGGCAGCCAGCCTCCTCAACGTTGAAGGCTCCGGGGGTCAAGGGCATCCCTGAGACCATCTCCCAGCAGATTAAACGACAAGACCGTGAGAATAATCAATAGGGCCGGTGGCCAGATCAACCAGGGCTGTAAGACGAGAATGGAGGCATTGGTCGCGAGGGAGAGCATGTTACCCCAGGAGGGGTCGGGTTGTTGAATCCCTAAGCCAATCAGGCTTAGCACCGATTCAGCGACAATAAAGCTCGGGATTGCCAGGGTTGCCGAGATAATGATGTAAGTCGCTGTTTGGGGCAAGACGTGGCGAGTGATGATATATAAAGACCGGCCACCCATGGCCCGGGTTGCCTGGACAAACTCTTTTTCTTTAATCGACAGCACCTGTCCCCGAATTACCCGGGCCAGGCCAGCCCAACTAATAAACGACGTAATCAGCACAATTAACAAAAAGCGTTCAGCGCTACTTAAGCCCGGCGGCAACACCGCAGCTAGAGCCACCAGCAGGTAAAGACTGGGAATCGTCATCAGCACTTCGACCAGGCGCATCAAAAAGGCATCTGTGGCACCCGTAAAGTAACCGGAGATACCGCCAATCAGCATCCCTAGAGGAAAGGAAATTGCTACCCCCACGAGGCCAATACTGAGACTGATCCGGCCTCCGTAGAGCAAGCGGCTGAACTGGTCACGGGCCTGCTCATCGGTACCCAGTAGGTTAAATTTCGCCGCTCCCGTGGTACCGAACAAGTGGCGATCGCTCCGGAAACCCGGAAACAACTCGACTTCTTCAATTCTGGGGGCTTGAAGGGAAAGCTGCGTCGGCAGCGGCAGCCGCAACTGCAAAAAGTTGTAGGTTGCACCTTTAACCCACAAGCGCAGCGGGGCGGGCTTTTGCCGGTCCACCCTCAGCTCCCGTTCCCCTGTTTCTAAATCCACTGGCCCTAGCGTTGTCGGATACACGTGGGGTCCAATGAATCGGCCAGTATTTTGATCTAGCCAATAAATCTTTGTCGGAGGCAGCAGGGCCCCGTTCGGCTGTGAGGCATAGGGGTCGTAGGGAGCCATAAAGTCAGCTGCAAACACGGCAACATACAAAACCAGTAAGACCAATGCCCCAAATCGGGCCAGCGGGTTCTTTTTCAGCCTACGCCACCAGTTCATACTTCCATCCCAGGAAAAACTTTAATCAGCATTATGTTGATATCTAGATTCCCTTATACAACACTACGACCCACTCCCTGCAAATGGTGCAGGACCGAAATTTGACCAACAAAAGTAGTACACTTCTGTGACTACTAATCCAGAAATGACGGGCGGCTCGTCCGCAGGCTATCTCGATACACTTTAACTTCACAGTTTTATCTATGATCAAGTCTGCTGTGCTGTGACCTGAAGCTATGGTTGTGTCCCCTCAAAATTATTCTTCCAAGCCTGCCCCCCCAACTCCCTATGCCAGGAGTGTCCGAACGATTAGACCTATTGGCGTCTACCAGCTTTATGGTCTTACCTTTGTCCAAGGGCAAGTTGGGTTAGGGGCTGCTCCCTTCAATGGAGGTGAGATAGACACTTACAGGCTGCTAACGTTGGATCCGCTCCGGGGTTACTTGCTCCAGGTTGATCCGATAAACGACAACACAACAATTCTGAACCCCCACCAGGTCAACAACTTCCTAGACGCGACGGGCTTGGCAGTGGATGAGAGTATTGTGCCGACCCTCTGGTTTTGTCGCGAAAATAGCGTCTACTCCTGTACTTTAGGCGATTTCCTGCCGCAACACTTTGTCAGGCTACCGTACCCAGCCAATGGCGTAGCGGTCGCAGGCTCGACACTTTATGTCACCTGCCAGAAAGCGGGCTACATTTTGCTGTTTGATCGGGCCACGGGCCGCCAAACGGGTAAACTGGCGGCACCAGGGGTAGGGATCGAAAATCTTACTATCCGGGGCGATGAACTCTGGGTGTGCGATCGCACAGAACAAAGTGTTTACTGCCTCGATCGTACCAGTGGAGAAATTCGCTGCAGCTTACTTACCCCCTTTGAGTGCCCGACGGCCCTGGCTTTTTGCTCTGAGCAGGGGCAGGACACTCTCTACGTCGCCTACGCGACCGAGGAATCGTACCTCCGTGATAACCCTAATAACCCTGAGAATCCCCTGGAAATTGCGATTCGCGATCGCAGCTTTATCCATCCGCTGCACTTCCGCGTCCAAGAAGCCGAACGGTACGCCCTGTCTAACGGCTACCTGATTGAGATGTCTTATGTTGAGGAGCTATCTCCCCTGGATGAGGTTGAGCTGGAAAACCTGAGATGGCAAATTGCCCTACCCGCGGACACCCCCCGGCAAACCTTGAAGCAGGTTGAACCCATCGGCTTGCCGTTCACGGAGGAAGTTCAAGACGGCCAGCGGGTTGCTGTATTTCACTTTTCTACCCTCAAACCGGGGGAAGCGCGGTTGTTTGGCTGGAAGGCCCACCTCGAAGTTCGCAGCATCAAATACCTGCTGACGCCGCAAGACGTGGAAGACATCCCCGAGCTATCCCCAGAATTTCAGCAGCGCTACCTCGTAGATGATGATGAGCTGGCTATGGATAAGCCAACGGTTCGCCAGGCGGCATGGGAGGCGATTGGCACAGAAACCAACATCCTGCGTAAAATCCTGAAAATTCGTGACTATGTCTATGAACGCTTATCCTACGGTATCCGCCCCCGGATTGATCCTCCAGATGTGGTCTTAGACCGAGGAATTGGCTCCTGCGGTGAGTACGTGGGGGTGTTAATGGCCCTAGCGCGGCTGAACGGTATCGCCTGCCGCACTGTCGGTCGCTACAAGTGCCCTCCCCGTGCTGAGCAGCAGGGTGTCCCTTTACAACCCGACTACAATCATGTCTGGCTAGAATTTTACGTTCCTGGATTTGGCTGGCTGCCGATGGAATCCAATACTGACGATGTCGTAGAACGCGGCCCCTATCCCACCCGGTTTTTTATGGGGTTGCCCTGGACTCACATTGAGCTGGGCAAGGGCATTCCCTTTGAAACCACCAGTGCCCGTCAACAGGGTGTGAGACTGGGTAATCTGGCGCTCAATCATGTGAGGTTTACGATTCTAGGGGAGTTGGCTGCGCCTTAAAGTGTTGGTGGAAAGAGCAAAGTGTGATCTGTTTAGCTTGCTAACCTGCTTCAATAGAGAGGTGTTTTCACTACTTGCTGGGGCAGAGGATAGTCTATGGATGTGATTCCGGCGATTGACCTGTTGGAAGGTCGGTGCGTGCGGCTTTATCAAGGGGACTATTCGCGATCGCAAGTGTTCGATGACGATCCCCTAGCCGTGGCGCATCAATGGGTAGAGCAGGGTGCGACGCGGCTGCACCTAGTTGATCTCGATGGGGCCAGAACCGGCCAGCCTGTGAATCTAAACACGATCGCAGCGATTGTCCAGGCTGTAGATATTCCGGTGCAAGTTGGCGGAGGTGTGCGCGATCACCAGCGGGCTGAAGACCTACTAGCAAGGGGGGTGGCTCAGGTGATTTTGGGTACGGTCGCGATCGAGCAGCCTCATTTAGTCACTCAGCTTTGTCAAGAACTTCCTGGGAAGATTCTGGTTGGCATTGATGCTCGGGATGGCCGAGTGGCAACGCGAGGGTGGCTGAATACTTCAGAAGTTCCAGCGATCGAGCTAGCTCAGCAGGTTGCTCGTCAAGGAGCCGCAGCAATTATCTACACAGATATTCAGCGGGATGGCACCCTGGAAGGCCCAAATCTAGAGGCTTTGCGGGAACTGACTACAGCAGTCTCTGTGCCTGTGATTGCCTCGGGTGGTGTAAGCTCGATCACCGATCTCCTGAGCCTGCTGGCGCTGGAACCCCAGGGAGTATCAGGCGTCATTGTGGGTCGTGCCCTGTATACCGGAGATATCTCCCTGACTGAAGCCCTGCAAGCAGTCGGTCCCGGGCGCTGGCAAGATGTGCCGCCTGCTGATTTCGGTTCTTCAGCCTTTGCTTGAGCGAGGGCCAAGGATTGCCGGTTACACTCGTCTATCTTGAGGCCAGTAGTCAAGACAATTTATCGCGGCTTCACTCAATGCCTCTGAGGGGTGGACTGTACATTTGAGATGATATTCGCCTGTGAAGAACTGGCAGTTGGCACAGGGGATTTGGTGCAACTGCTTTAAAGTCTCAATTCCATCCCTGGTGGTCGTCCAAAGATTCCTTAGAACTAAAAATACCAGTGTCCAGGCTGTTACAAAGCAAAGCGGTACTAGAAGCGGCTGAAACGAATGAATGAGCAAAGAGAGTAATGGGAACATAAATAACAGCCGGCTGATTTAAGAAAAAGCTGTAGAGAGTTCATCCATGCTAAGCGCACTAGATGCCTGAGCTGTTCTGTCTTAAGAAATAATTGGATTCTCCCTGGCTTGGCTTTCCAGGGTTGCTCAACCCGTCATGAATGCTTAAGCAGGTTAAAAGACTGAAGTGAGTAGACTAGGGGGAGGGATGCAGCTCGCTGGTTGGACTACGGGTCGGAGTAGCTATCTGCTATGAAAGTTTTGCTGGTAGAGGATGATCGGCATCTTGCTGAAGCGCTGGCCCAGGCACTCACGGAGCATCGTTACGTTGTTGATGTTGCCCCTGACGGTCAGGCGGGTTGGGGGCTAGTAACTGCCTTTGCCTATGACTTGGTTTTGCTGGATGTAGTGCTGCCCAAGCTGGATGGGATTAGTCTTTGCCGGCGGCTGCGATCGCAGGGCTATCAGCTACCAATTCTGCTGCTGACGGCGCAAGATGCCAGCACGAACAAGGTGATGGGGCTGGACGCCGGTGCAGATGACTACTTAGTGAAGCCGCTGGATCTTCAGGAATTAGAAGCTCGGATGCGGGCGTTACTGCGTCGGGGGAGTTCAACCCTGTCCCCGATTTTGGCATGGAACGGCCTCCGTCTTGATCCAACCACCTATAAGGTCATGCACCACGATCAGCCCCTGCATTTAACCCCAAAAGAGTACAGTCTTTTAGAACTGTTTCTGCGCAATAGCGGTCGGGTGTTCAACCGGGGTGTGATTCTCGACCACCTCTGGTCCGCGAACGACCAACCGGAAGAGAACACCGTCAAGTCCCACATCAAAAGTCTCCGGCAGAAGCTAAAAACTGCCGGAGCCCCCGGCGATCTCATCGAAACTGTTTACGGTCTAGGATATCGCCTCAAACCGCTGTCGCCTGCAGAGGACCAGACTCGAAAGGTTATAGTCGCCGGCCTACCCAACCCACTCGCGGTTTGGTTGCAGCAGCGACTGGGCCGGGTATGGCTGCAAGTGGCTCATACCGGGGCAGAAACTCTGGCACAACTGGAAGAAGAGGATTGGTCCTTGCTGATCCTGGATCACAGTCTCACCCACCCTACTGTACCGGAGGTGGTCCAGCAGATCCGCCATTGCCCGAGGTTGGCCCGGCTGCCAATTATCCACTGTGTGACCACAGGGGTACAGGATCTACCCAATGGTCAAGTCCTGTTTTATCCCCTGGACCCGGAAGTGTTAGCCCACCGAGCCGCCACAAATTTGGGTCTGAGCTTACCGCCAGCACCGCACAAATCCGAGCAGACAACCACCGCGGTGGCAAAACTCTGGGAGCGGGTGAGCGAGGGGGTCAGCGATCGCCTCGCCATTCTAGGGCAGGCAGCGACGGCACTGCTGGCAGGAACCCTCAGTGAATCTTTGCGGCAGCAGGCAGAGCGGGAAGCTCACAAACTGGCAGGTTCCTTGGGTACATTTGGCTACGCTCAAGGTTCACGTTTGGCCCAAGTGATGGAGGCCCTGCTGCAACCTCATGCCTGCCTAAACTCACACCAAGTGCTGCATTTTTGTCAGCTACTGACGGCCCTGCGGCGGGAGCTGAACCTAACCATCAGAGCAGCGACTCCCGTTAGCTTAGTCCAGCAACCCTTACTCTGGATCGTTTCTGAGGACCCAAAATGCCCTGAGCCATTACTGCGAGAGGCTGCTGCTTGGGGAATCCAGGCCCTGGGCAAGGATTTATTGACAGCTCAAAAAACAACTACCCTTGAGAAACCTGAGGTGGTGGTGTTAGATCTGGACTCCACGGACAAAGCCGGCTGGATGCTGCTGGCCCAATTAACGAATCAGCTCCCGCCAATCCCTGTGCTTGTGCTGGCAACCGAACCCACATTGACAAAGCGGCTGGAAGTAGCCCGGCTGGGTGGGTGCGGATGCTTGCCGAAGACGCTGCCCCCGTTCAGGTTCTGCAAGAAGTAAAGCGAGTTTTGCAGCAACGCGATCCTGCTGAAGCTAAGGTGATGATGGTTGACGATGACCCCAGGTGTTGATGGTCCTTAAAACCCTTCTGGAGTCCCGAGGGTTAAAAGTTATCGGCCTGGACAACCCGGAACAGTTTTGGGAAAAACTCCCAGACTTTGCCCCTGATCTATTAATTCTGGACGTGGAGATGCCTGACATTAGTGGCATTGAGCTTTGCCAAATCATTCGCAGTGATCGGGATTGGCGAAGGTTACCCATACTGTGTCTGACAACTGAATTTAGTTCCAGAACCCGACATCAAGTCTTTACAGCAGGGGCAGATGACTGTCTCAGTAAACCCTTTGCAGGATCAGAACTGATTGCTCGCATTTTAGCTGCCTGCAGCGAACTTGGCTGCACCAACATTCGACTCATTGCTAGTGGACCGAGTCTCTATTTAGGCCTATTTTCAGCCTCTTCTGACTGCATCTGGAACAGTTTCTTGGGAATAATGCCGTGAATTCCCTTGACGATATCGACGACCTGAGAAACCTCAAAATCAATGACAGCGCTGGCAAGCAACAGCGCATCCTGCTTCGTTAGCCCGTACATTTCATTGACAATTCGTAGGTATTCCCGGACAGACTTTTTCATCGCTTCGTCCAAGTCTTTGTCCAGCCCGATGGCAATCCAAGCATCTGGGGTTTCACCCATGGGGGTGTTCAGTTTCACGTCCTTGTGCACAATCAATTCAAACGTCGGCGTCAAAGAACATTCAATTGCCGTCAAGGCCACTTCCCCATTGCCTTGGGCACAGTGAGGGTCGCCGGAGTAAAGAGGGCACCGGGCACCTGTACAGGCAGATAAAGGCTAGAACCAATTCCCAAGTGCTTGACGTCAACGTTACCGCCGCGCTTTCCTGGGGGAACTGAGTTTTTCGCCTCACTCGGGTTAGCGGGGGCAGCACCCATGATGCCCATAAAGGGTTTTAGGGGCATCTCAATCAGGCCGGTTATTGGCAGGTTGGAAATGGCCAACGCCCCGCTGCCTGTCAATGGGAATTACTTTGGTATAGATCGGCGCGTTATTTTGGGGATGCTCACCGGGAAGTGCGCCCTTGCTGTGGCGGTTGGAGATCACCGTAGGGTGAGCGATAAGCAATATCAATCGTTTTGATTTCTAGAACATCTCCCGGCTGGGCTCCTTCCACATAAATGGGGCCAGTGATGACGTGGGGGCCTAGACCCGTCTTTTTCACTGACGCTTTCACCTGTAGTTGATCAGGCAGCACATCAGTTTTAGAAATTCCACTTTTGGCATTCTTGGGAATGCCCCCTTGGGTGAGAAATGCCACGGTATCGCCTTGATCGGGCATGATGCCCTCGTGGGATACCGTCTCCATGACCAAGCGATCACCAGACTTGACCCGGAGAATAGGTGGGCTAGTGGGCTTGAACAGTTCTCCCAAATCACATTGCTGGGGTAGATCTAACGCTGTGAGTGCGGCTCGCTGCTGCCGTACCTACAGTTGTCAATCCAATCCCGGCTACCGCCATTAGGCTACCAACCAGAGGCCACATAAACTTCATTGGGTCTCCTCACACTATCAACTGGGCCTGGAACTACCACTTCTTGTAGGGTAGAAACTTGCCAGACCAAATCATTTTGACGCGATCTCCTTGGGGTCTGATTCCTTCTCCACATCGAGGGTAAAGTCAATGGCGCTCATAATCCCATCACCAAACTTTTCGTGAATGACTGCCTTGAGAGGCATCCCATACACCTGCATCACTTCGTAGAATCGGTAAATCAATGGATCGGTAGGGACAGTTGGATCGAGCGACCCTTTCACAGGCGGCTCGGTGAGAACCTCAGCAACATCAGGGCCTAGTCCCAGTGCTGATACGAGCTTGTTGGCTTCTTCTGCGGAGGTACTGGCTTGACGGTAGATGACTGCGGCAATCCAAACTTCATCCCGTCCCACTGCTTGCTTCTAAATCAGTAAAGCTCAAGCCCTTTTCTTTCTTGGCGTACAGAAGTTTTTGGGTAATTTCGAGAATCGCCATTGCCTGTTCCTTTGTTAGGTTTGCTTCTTGGCAGCCGCTAGAGACACTTTAGTTATAGAATTACCGGAGAAACATTAAACTCTCAATCATGCGAAGGCTGACCAAACCAGAAAATTTTGGCTAAAGCTACAAAAACCAGTCGTAGGAGACGAGCTGCTACGACCATTCTTATGAAAAAACTTCAAGT
>JAUJON010000402.1 GCA_030447595.1 Thermosynechococcaceae cyanobacterium YX3bin19 | reverse complement strand
TACAAGACATTGCACGCAAATATAAGCTCACCTAGTATACAACCCCACCTAGTATGACAAAGCGCAATAAAATCATCTATTGGATTGCTACTCTCTGGCTTGCCTTAGGGATGCTATCAACCGGAGTAGTACAGTTATTCAAAGTGGAAGAGGAAGTAGATAACATTACCCATTTAGGCTATCCAATCTATTTTCTAACCATACCAGGGGTTTGGAAAATTCTGGGAGTAGTAGCAGTGCTTATTCCTAAATTTCCTTTACTGAAGGAATGGGCTTATGCCGGCTTTTTCTTTGCCATGTCGGGCGCAACATTTTCTCGTATTGCATCGGGTGATTCCGTCAATGAAATATTTCCCTCGTTACTGCTTCTAATCCTGACTCTGGTATCGTGGTATTTCAGACCTGCAGATAGAAAAATGATAGCAGTTACTCAACAATCATTTGAGCTAGTCAATAAATAATCCGCATGAATTGCCTGGCGACCCTCTAGCATTGCTCAGTGAGTTGTTGTAGCTAACCAGCTCTAGCAAGCAGGATAGCTTGGGTATGGGACAACCACTACCACAATTGAGATAATGATGCTATAGATCTTGGGCGGGTGTGTTTCAAAACTTCGCGCTTGACCCTCCTATTCAACCAAAACCCTATAAAAGTATGAACAAGATGAATAGCCATAACATGGACTTGTCACCCGAACAACATTCGGCACTACTAGGGGCATTGAAAGCCCGTTTTGAGAAAAACAGGAGTCGCCATCAAGGTATCGATTGGAAACAAGTACAAGCAAAGCTGGAGGCTAATGCTGAAAAACTCTGGTCGCTCAACGAAATGGAAAGAACGGGCGGTGAACCAGATGTGATTGGTCAGGATACAAAGACGGGTGAATACATTTTCTATGATTGTTCGGCGGAAACTCCTAAAGGCCGCAGAAGTGTTTGCTACGACCGTGAAGGGTGGGAGTCAAGGAAAGAACATAAACCAGCAAATAACGCTATAGATATGGCTGCTGCCATGGGTGTTGAACTTTTGACGGAAGAAGAGTATCGAGAGCTACAGCAACTGGGAAATTTCGATACCAAAACCTCGAGCTGGGTGCAAACTCCTGCTGAGATTAGAAAACTCGGTGGCGCCCTTTTTTGTGACCGCCGCTACAACCTTGTCTTCCTGTATCACAACGGTGCGGAATCTTACTATGGCGCCAGGGGATTCCGTGGCTCTCTAAGGGTCTAAATTTCATACAGACTGCCATTGGGATATTTCTGGTTATGTCAGCCTCCGTGTTGTTCAGAAACAAGTTAAATCAAGAAATGGACCCTTTTGCGAGACGGTGGTAAGAGCGGCCAAGGCCAGAAACCGAAGAAGGAGAGGAAAAGGCGTGGATATGTCCGGGACTGGTGGATAAAGCAAGCTTTATCCACCAGTCCCTTGATAAGTAACCTCTCACTAGTAGCGGCCCGGCTACTTAACAACATGTCCACACCCTAATAGTAAATTATTTTTCTAATTGTCATTCTTCAGAAAAACTCCTCTCGCGCTTCGAACCTTTCTGGTTACGCTGTTTAGTGGTGAATGATCTTATTTTTTCGTACTTTTTATCGGGGGAGACCAAATGCTCAAAAGTACAACCCTATGAACAGGTCACTCGAACTGATAACCTCATTGAAACTACAAATCAAAGGCTTGCACTTGTGGTTCTTCTTATTGTCCAGGGCAATCCTGGCATTGGGGCAGACTGAAAGCCTACCAGAAGTAGTCATAACCTCCCTGAATCAGAAAACCCAGGTACGTACCAGTGAAAATGGGGAACTACAAGTGAATGTCTCCCCAAAAGATGTTCACGCATTCAAGACTCGTGGATGGGTCCGGTATAGTGACTTTGGCGCCCGCAGCGACGGCAAGACCGATGATATGGACGCTATCGCCGGAGCCCATGCATTCGCCAATCAACATGGTCTGCCGGTAAAAGCAAACGAGGGTGCTACCTACTACATCAGTGGTAAGGAGCGCACCGCCGTGATCCGTACTAATACCGATTTCGGAACGGCAGCCTTCATCATTGACGATACCGAAGTGCAAAATCGTAATGCCTCCATTTTCCTGG
>JAUJON010000401.1 GCA_030447595.1 Thermosynechococcaceae cyanobacterium YX3bin19 | reverse complement strand
AACCTTTTACTGCGAAAATATAGCGATTCGTATAGTTTGTGCTTGCCCTCATATATAAAAAGGTTATCTACATAATTTAGAACCTCTTGCTTTCTTTCTGGAGTCCATACTTTATTATTGGAACCGTTCTCTCCTACTGCGTCTACCTTGAAGTAATCTTTTCGCTCTGTAAAGTATTTCAGTATTCCTAAAACTCGCTGCTGGTCTCCCCCCTGGACGGGTATTGGCGGTCTTTGAAGATGAATCAAAATTCTTTTTTGGGGTTTACTCATTTTTCACCATTCTTGGCGTTCAAGTGCAGCAGCCTTATCTGCTCAGACTAGATTTACGAAGTAGTTTCTTGATGTTGCGTTTCATGTTAAATAGAGCGTATTTGAAAGAGGCATTTTGGGCAGAGGCTAAGGATGATTCAAGCCAATAGAAAAAGTGGTCTTCATCTAAATATTTACTGGCAAAGCCAGCATGAATCTCTGCACGAATACACCGTAGAGGGACTAAATCGAATTTAGACTGAAGTAAAGGATAAAGCTTGTTTACACGCTCAATCCGATTTTTCTTCCTGATTTTATGGTTATTAGCGCTAGTCAAATGGTCTTTACCATGTATCCGTTTGATTGCTACTGGTAGCTCTGTAAAGATTGGAGCATAGCCGGATACAATACAGCGCTCATACAGAGCAGCATCTTCTCCTACTCTAATTGTTTCGTCAAATAAGCCAACTTCAGTGAATGCTTGTCGAGGAATAACAACTGATGAAGGGGTAGAAATGAAACTATCAACCAGTAAATGATGAACGAGGGAAGTATACTTTTTTAGATTAGGTCTTTGCAACCAAATCTTCTTTTGATTCTTTACCAGTTCCCAGTAGACTAGACCACTGACGCTGAAGTGTCGTTCTTTACCTACTAAAGTATTAACCTGAGTTCTGAGATAATTTGTTTCCCAAAGGTCATCAGAGTCAAGGAAGGCAATATATTTACCCTTTGCTTCAACTAGGGCTCGATTTCGTGCAGCGTATGCCCCAACGTTTTGCTTAAGGCTAACTAGATGAACATCTGGATATTTTTGGCTAATGACTTCTGAAGTGCCATCTTGTGAATTATCATCAACAACAATAATCTCAATTACACCATCAAACTCCTGAGCATACACGCTCGCTAACGCCTCTTCTAACATTGAAATACGGTTATGAGTAGGAATAATGACCGATACATCAATGCTTTGAACCTTAGAGCTTTGGGGTGAAATTTCCATTGCCATAGCTTAAATTTGTTGTTTTCAGAGAGCTTTTTGTGATTTGGATGAGATTGATGAGGCTATACACAATCACTATAAGTAAGGAAACAGATGCTTTGTAGTACAACATCTTAGGTTTTAGTCCTAGCTAGCTTGCCCCAATTCATGCTGCATTTGATGATACCGCCAAAGCCTACCGTGCTGTTCTAGTAACTCTCGATACCTTCCCTGCTCCACGATCCGTCCTTGTTCCAGTACGACAACCTTATCTGCTCGGACAATTGTGGATAGTCGGTGGGCGATCGCAATTACAGTCCGCCCTACAGAAAGCTTTTCTAGCGACTCCTGGATTAGCCGTTCTGATACAGAGTCTAGGGCGCTGGTTGCCTCATCTAAAATTAAAATTTCTGGGTCTCGCAGCAGGGCGCGAGCGATCGCAATTCGCTGACGCTGGCCACCTGATAACCGAACTCCCCGATCCCCTAACTGGGTATCAAAACCCTCAGGCAGTTCCTGGATAAATTCCAGCGCATTGGCAAGTCGAGCCGCTTCCCAGATCGCAGCTTCATCTGCCGTTTCGACAGCATAGGCAATATTATTGCGGACCGAAGTGTTGAAAATGAATGTATCTTGACTGACAACTGCCAGCTTTCGACGCAGTGTATTGATCTCAAACTTCCGCAGATCAACGCCATCAATAAGAATCTGGCCTTGGGTTGGATCGTAGAATCGAGGAACTAGGTCTGCCAGGGTAGTTTTGCCAGCACCAGACGCGCCAATTAGAGCTGTCATTTGTCCCTGCTGAATCGATAGCGGAGATCTGCCTGGCGACTGGGGACGACAACCCGCCACTCCGCCAGGCGGCC
>JAUJON010000400.1 GCA_030447595.1 Thermosynechococcaceae cyanobacterium YX3bin19 | reverse complement strand
TTAAACCAGGACTCGGGTTCAAGTCCTTCAACACAGCCAGGAGGACCATCAAGGGGTATGAGGCGATGCACATGCTGAGGAAAGGACAAGTCATGGGAGTACTCAAAGGAGATGTGCTAGCCCAACTGAACTTCATGGCCCAAATTTTCGGAGTGGTTGCCTGACTCCACAACTAGGCAATGGAATTTTGTGTCTCGTCCGATTTTTGCAACACAACCAAATTTCAAGCGGCATCAGCCGATGAGCTTCCCCTTTTTGGCGTTGGTTGATGCGCGAAATTCTCGATGCTCAAATTCCACAACGTCAAGCTAGAGTCAATCCCAGAGTCGTCAAGAAGCCCAGGTCAAAGTTTCTTGCCAAGAAGCGTCATCATCTCAACCAGGCAACCCAACGACAGCAACTTACCTTCGCTATTCCCGACTCTGCTTAAGGCTTAACCGAGAAGTATTGGGTTCCATAGCCTCAAATTCTTTCTACAACACAAACGCTATGGATTGAGGAAGAAATTATTGTCCAGTAGCTTTATCAACAGCTTCTTGAAGTCCATCAAGCAGACGTTGCTCTTCTTCATTCAAGCCAATCGATACCCGCTTCAGGTCGAGATAGCGCAATACTTGGTCGCACCAAAACAGTAATTCTTCCATTGATCTGAGATTTCCTGGGGTGTTTAGACAGTGCCCAAAAAAGCTGGGGAGTATTTGTGGTACTCCCCCAGTGCTCGTAATGTCTTGAAGACGAGAAAAACACAACCCATGAGTTTTAGGAGAGTAGCCAAGATAGGTAGGATGCTGAATTAGTCTCGCTGAGTACCTTAAGCAGCCTCTGGCAGCAGCTTGTGCTCATAACTACAAGCTTAAGATTGGTCAAAGCCCTATACTATATCGAACACCAAAACAGCGGAGTTGCCTTAGCTACCAAGGGTGTAGCTCGGTCAATTGATACTTTTGTGCGGATAATGCATACTTCCTTAAATGAAGCAAACTCTGTGGAACTTAAAGGCTGAAATCTTGGCAAATCGAGCAGAAACACTAATTAAGGCCGTGGGTAAAATAGCTGGGACAGACAGACATCATCTATGCAAACCAGCGACCAAATAACGGCAGAAATTGAAGAGAAGTTTGGGTTTTTCCCACCCTTCTTTGAGCCAGCCCGCCAGACCCCACGGGTGCTGGAAAACCTTTGGCAACAGACGCTTTTTGCATACATTGATAATTCGCTGTCAGCTCTGTTCAAGGAGAAGCTTTCTGCCTATCTCTCACGCTACTGTGCTGTCCCTTACTGTATGATTTGCCACAGTTGTAGTTTGTACTCCCTGGGAGTAAGCGCCGGGGAGATACTAAATCTGCTGCAATCTCCTCCTCCCACGAAAGCAGAAATTGACTTTCACCTCAATGTGCTCATGAGCGAGACCGCTGGTCAGCAACAAGTGCATCTTGGTTTTGCCGGAGAACTACCTGGCGCGCTGCTGAGGTCCCCCTTTGAGGAGACGATGTTAAGCTCGACACTCGAAGCGAGTCTTCTGTACTGTTCCATATTTATTTCCTTAGCATCTTACCAAGACAACGACTACCGGACTGAGCTGCGTCACCTGCTGGGGCCTACAAATTACCAGAACTTAGTCACCTTTGTTGGTTGGGTTAAGACGAGCCATGCCTGGATGGAAGCCCACTCCGAAGTCTCATACAAAGCTGACAAGCGAGTTCAAGACCATCTGGATACCTTACTTGAAGAGGAGCCTGGCTTAGCTGACTTCTTCTCCAACTACCGTCAGAGAGTTAGACACCAATCCCAGGGCTCGACAGAACAGCTAGCCGTTGAGATCACCGAGCGCCAGCGAGTGGAGGAAGCTCTGAGCAGGGCACTCAAAGAGCAAGAAAGCATCATGGCGGCCATCGTAGATATTGTCTATGTGCTCGACTTAGATGGTAATCTAACCCGGTGGAACAAAAAACTGGAGATCACAACTGGTCTTGTCCCGGAAGAATTAAGAGGTAGGTCAGCTCTAGCTTTCTTTCCCGAAGCAGAAAAACCAACCATTGCTAGAGCAATTAAGGAGGTCTTTGAACAGGGTCAGGCTCAGATAGAGGGACATCTGATTGCCAA
>JAUJON010000399.1 GCA_030447595.1 Thermosynechococcaceae cyanobacterium YX3bin19 | reverse complement strand
GCCCACATTTGAAAAGGATCTGGTCAGGGGTAGTTCTTTGCCTATGTTGTTAGCCTGTATCACTACCAGGCCGAATTCCTCGACGCCCTCGAGTTCAACACCCTCATTCCGCTCGAGAGTGGCATGTACTGCCTGTTTATTACTCTTTCTAAGGAAGTACTGGAAAAAACTGTAGACGGGGAGATCCACCAGTTAAGCCGCTACTCACCCGATAGCATCTTCTACTACAGCCCAGGCAACCGCATCTTTCAGCAATTTAGCTCAACCGGCCCCCAGCAGTTTATCGTCATTACATTTACCCAGCACACACTCAAAGGTTTGCTCCCGGAAGCAACCCTGGAGAAGGTTTTGCCTAAGCGTGGTAGCTTCCTGTTTATGGATCTGGACCTGGAAGCCGAAAAACTAGCCATGTTGCTAATTAAGCCAGCAGGTGAGCCGCTCGCGCTACTGAATCGCTACGGGCAAACCCTGTCTTTCCTGACCCAAATTCTTCAGAAAGTACTCACCCGCCAAACCATCAGGGGTACTGCTGGCATGCTCCAGCCTGATATTGAACAGCTACTGCTGGCCCGGCAGCACCTTTTGGAGCACCTTACCGGGACTGTTTCCGTCAAAGAGCTGGCACAGATAGCTGGCTTTAGTGAAAGTAAGCTCAAACGGCTTTTTCCTCGTCTGTTTGGCACAAGTGTGCATCACTACCAACAAAAAGCCCGTATGGAGAAAGCCAAAGAACTGCTCTTCTCCCGTCGCTACAGCGTATCGGAAGCAGGCTATTTAGTCGGATACTCGAATATGACGCATTTTGCTAAGGCTTTTTTTCGTCATCATGGCCTAAAACCCAGCCAGTTCCTCAAGGCAATTAAAGCAGGGAAAGGATTCACCAGCGTTTCCTCAGTCATCCCTAGCTCTCAGTAGGATCACTAACTCTATAGTAGGATCACTAACCCTATAAAAAGTGCGCAACTTCTGCTTCAATGGTTAATTATAACGTTTGAAGGGTGAAAATCCTGCTCCTTCACGTCAAAGAAGAACCAAAGGGAAAAAACGTATCACAAAAGGGTCGTATGGGGAGAAGGTGGAAGATGTCTCAGTCTCTTTCTTTTTTCAGCGGCAAAGTGCATTAGCAGCTGGCATTAGTTGTTTACCAGTGTAGTTCTAGTCAATCCATTCAAAGGAACTGATGCTTATGCCCCTAAAGCAATCGTCCATACAACCCACTGGCACGAATCCGCATAAAGTCAGCACTCCATTCATTTTCTCGGTCTCAAAATACAAGGTGTTCGTTTCTTTATTGACTATCAAGTATTCCCCTGCGCAAGAACGATACAGATCATCAATGGTCAAGGGACTTGCCCCTTTTGGGTGACTACCTAAATCAGCCTTTGTTTCAGCATAGGTATCGGTTATCTCCCGTTGTCCATTAGTCTGATTGGTCTTGAACTCTTGGTAAACCCTTGCCGTTACTCTACCTTCCTCGACTTTTAGTTCAGTGGTGCTGCCAAACCCCGTCCAGGAAACCATTGTTGTCTGGTATACATAGGAGTTTCCCTTTACTCTTTTGATTTCATTCCATTGGGCAAGGCTTTCTTGATAAGAAACACCACTTTCCCCTTTCAGCTCTGTGAGTGTCGATAAACCTGCAAATTCATCTTTTTTACATGCCATTATACTCACCGTAAGGAGTAAGAGTAGAAGCCGGTTCACTTGCATGTTCTTTTAGTAGTTTATCAGGGTGAAAAATATTTAAAAAATAAAGTTGTCTTGCTGGCCTATAACGGCAGACTTTGTAAAAACTCGTAGTCTACCTCTCTCTATTTTATTATTTACAGCTTTTTTTAATAGCTAAACCTAGTTTTGCGCACGCTGACGGCTCATGATGCATACGATCCCCGTTGCGGTAAGGCGCTGAAGCAGCCATAAGGTGGCGTTATCAGCTAGGGGTTAGGGCCAGTTTTCTAGTTAAATGTCCTGATCCCATTGTCGTAGGAGATTCGCTTACCGTCTTGATCCTGGTAATAAGCCTGGGGATACTCGGCAGGGTAAATACTGTTTTTCCTAGTTACTCTCCAGGCTTTTATCCATACTTCTGGGGCATTACTTATACCC
>JAUJON010000398.1 GCA_030447595.1 Thermosynechococcaceae cyanobacterium YX3bin19 | reverse complement strand
TGGACAGAAAAAACACATTAATAACACTAAAACTAGAAAAAAGTAAGAATCAATCCCAAGAATATGTAAGTTAAGTGATTGCCTCTTATATAAAGTCAATCAGCGCAATCATTAGGATACTGGTTCGGCGCTCGTACTTCCTATCCAAGGCTGAACTTAAAAGGAATGAACTCGTCCTCAAAACTCCAATTGCCAAGCTTTAAGCTCCAACCGTCGAGCTCATAACTGGGAACTCCGAGATCAAAACTCCAATTGCGAACCTCAGATCTTGGAACTTTGACCTCAGAGCTCCATTGTTTGAGAGCGGAACTTGAAAGTTCGAGATCAAAGCTCGGTACGAGGAGCTAAAAACTCGAAGCATGGAGTTTAGAACTGCATCATCCGAGATCTCTGGGAGAACTAGGCAGTGTCTGGAAAGCGATCGCCTCAATCTTAGGTTGCCTAGAATGAAGCCTGATTCTCCTACGGAGGCATGGCCTGATCGCCCATCCAGGTGAGGGAACGGCAGGCGTGGCTGTGCGGCAAATTGAGGCTACCTCGTAGCACTGTTCTGCGATCACTTCACAGGACAGAGGCCCATCGCTGGGCGGAACAATTTCACCCTACCGAGAGGAACCGCATGTTGGCTAAACTGAGACACGTTAACCTGAAAGATAGGCTGCGCTCATTAGCGTTATGATGAGCCGTCCAAAAATTCCTTCTACTGACTCGCTTCACTCCCTCTATGCCACAGTCCTACTTCGATTTAGAAAATAATGGCCGCAAGTCCTTTGAGTTGCCAGGGGCGCGTCCCCACTACAGCCCAGATCGCCCTGGGCAGGTGGAGCATATTTCTCTAGATCTAGAGCTGGACATTCCCCAGCAGAGCTACCAGGGCACCTGTAGTATTCGGCTCAAGGCTGTGCGGAGCGGAGTTGATCGATTGACTTTAGATGCAGTCAACCTCAACATCCAGTCCATTAAAGTGGGTAAAACCAAGCAAGCATTTGACTATGACGGTGAGCGACTGCACGTACAACTACAGCAACCGATTCAGGCAGGTCAATCAATAACCCTGGCGATCGCCTACGCAGTAGAAAAACCCCAGCGAGGCATTTATTTCATTGCTCCCACCAAAGACTATCCCGAAAAGCCGGTGCAGGTGTGGACTCAGGGCGAAGATGAAGACTCCCGCTTTTGGTTTCCCTGCTTTGACTATCCGGGGCAACTAGCAACCTCAGAGATCCGGGTGCGGGTGCCAGAGCAATACCTGGCGATCGCCAACGGTGAACTGGTGGAAACCGTCGCAGACGGTGACGATAAGATCTATCACTGGGCACAAAAGCAGGTCCATCCCACCTATTTGATGACTTTAGCAGTAGGGGACTTTGCGGAAATTCGGGATGAGTGGAACGGCAAGCCCGTCACTTACTACGTGCAAAAGGGCCGGGAAGCAGATGCCCGCCGCACCATGGGCAAGACCCCCCGGATGATCGCGTTTTTCAGCGAAAAGTATGGCTATCCCTACCCGTTTCCTAAGTACGCCCAGGTTTGTGTAGACGACTTCATCTTTGGCGGCATGGAGAATACTTCCACCACGCTGCTCACGGATCGCTGTTTATTGGATGAACGGGCAGCGATCGACAACCGCACTAGCGAAAGCCTCGTAGCCCACGAACTAGCACACCAGTGGTTTGGAGATTTAGTCGTCATCAAGCACTGGTCGCATGCTTGGCTGAAGGAGGGGATGGCATCCTACTCAGAAGTCATGTGGACTGAGCATGAATATGGCCTAGAGGAGGCTGCCTACTACCGCCTCAATGAAGCTCGCAACTACTTTGTGGAGGACAGCAGTCGTTACCGCCGGCCAATTGTCACCCACATTTACCGGGAGGCGATCGAACTCTATGATCGTCACTTATACGAAAAGGGAGCCTGCGTCTACCACATGATCCGGGCAGAATTGGGCGAGGAGTTGTTCTGGCGGGCGATTCAGACCTTTGTGCAGGATAATGCTCACAAAACCGTGGAAACCGTTGATCTGCTGCGGGCGATTGACAAGGCTACTGGGCGCAACCTTTCCTTTCTCTTTGACCAGTACGTTTACCGGGGAGGGCATCCAGAGTATAAAGTC
>JAUJON010000397.1 GCA_030447595.1 Thermosynechococcaceae cyanobacterium YX3bin19 | reverse complement strand
AGCTTTCTCCAAATCATGAGGCAGATTGGTTTGAAACTTATGGCAAGGTCGCTTTGACTGGGGAACCCGCGCGCTTTATCAACCAAGCAAAAGACCTAGATGGTCGTTGGTTTGATGTCTATGCTTTTCGGCTCGGAGGGTGTGATAGCCGAAAAGTTGCCGTTCTGTTTACCGACATTACCAAACAGAAGCAGGCAGAAGATGCGTTGCGCCACTCTGAAAAGCGTCTGCAAAAAGTGATCGCCATTGAAACAGTGGGTGTGATTTTCTTGACCAGCGAGGGGGACATTACCCACGCTAACGACGCTTTTGCGCGGATGAGTGGCTACAGCCGTGAGGATTTTGCCAGTGGACTAGTCCACTGGCATGAGATGACGCCCCCAGAAGGGCTGCCGCAGTCTCTGCAAGCGATCCAAGAGTGCAAATCGATTGGGTACACAACGCCTTACGAAAGGGAATACATCTGCAAGGATGGCTCCCGCCGCTGGGGATTATTTGCCGCATCGCGCCTCAACGCAGCAGAAATCGTAGAATTTATCATAGACATCAGCGACAGTAAACGGGCGGAAGAAGCGTTGCGCTTGTCGGAAGAACGAATGCGCCTCGCTACCTCAGCCGCGAAAATTTACTCATGGGAATTTGACGTAAACAGCCATAAAGCTAGGTATTCCGCCAATGCGCAGGAGGTTTTGGGTTTTGCACAGCCGGAAGATATAGCTGACAACATCGCTTTGATCCATGAGGATGACCGCCACAGGATCTTAGAAAACTTCCAGCAGGCGATCGCGCAAGAAACGCAATTTGACGAGGAATTTCGCTTACTCAACCCGAGTAGTGGCGAGATCGTCTGGCACAGTTCGCAGGGCGTTTTTATCAGCAGCCCTGGAAGCAAGACTCGGCGGTTTGTTGGCATCTCACAAAACATCACCGAGCGCAAACAAGCTGAAGCCGACCGCGAACAACTCCTTGCCCGTGAACAAGCTTCCCGCGAGCAAGCTGAGGCAGCAAATCGGATCAAAGATGAGTTTTTGGCAGTCCTGTCTCACGAGTTGCGATCGCCCCTCAATCCGATCTTAGGTTGGTCAAGTCTACTCCAGACGCGCAAGCTAGATGAAGCGAAGATAACGCAAGCGCTAGCAACCATTCAACGTAACGCCAGGCTGCAATCAGACCTGATTGAAGACCTTTTGGATGTTTCTCGCATTCTGCGGGGCAAGCTCAGCCTGAATGTGGGTCCGGTCGATCTCGCAACTATGATTCAGTCGGCAATCGAAACGGTGCGGTTAGCGGCAGAAGTCAAATCAATTCAGGTGCAGGCCCTCCTCGCACCCAAGGTGGGTCAGGTTGCGGGTGATTCCACTCGGTTACAGCAAATAATCTGGAATTTACTCTCGAATGCTGTTAAGTTCACACCTGAAGGAGGACAGGTAAACATTCAATTAAAGCCTGTTGGTTCTCACGCCCAAATTATCGTCAGCGATACGGGACAAGGAATTCATCCTGATTTTCTTCCCCACGTGTTTGACTACTTCCGCCAAGCGGATGCTGCTACGACAAGAAACTTTGGTGGGCTAGGATTAGGGTTAGCGATCGTGCATCACTTAGTCGAACTGCACGGTGGAACAGTTGCGGCAGAAAGTCCAGGTGTTGGTCAGGGAGCAACCTTTACAATTCAGCTACTGCTAATGCCTACTCAACCCACAGCAAATCAGGATAGTCAGTTGCTTGCGATGTCTCTTGATTTGAGTGACATCAAGATTCTAGTGGTAGATGATGATACTGATACACGGGAACTGACGGCTTTCCTGTTGGAGCAGTATGGGGCACGGGTGACAGCCGTATCGTCAGCACACGAGGCATTAGTTGCGCTCACCCGATCCAAGCCTCATGTGCTGCTCAGTGATATTGGGATGCCCAATGTCGATGGCTATGTTTTAATCCAACAGGTCAGAACCTTACCATCAGAGCAAGGGGGACAGATACCCGCGATCGCCCTGACTGCTTATGCCGGTGAGATAAATCAGCAACAGGCACTTGCTGCAGGCTTCCAAAAACACATCTCCAAGCCAATAGAACCAAGGGTGTTAGTGCAAGCAATCTCTAGCCTAGTTCCG
>JAUJON010000396.1 GCA_030447595.1 Thermosynechococcaceae cyanobacterium YX3bin19 | reverse complement strand
AGGCCTGAACCGTACGAATACCATTGATGAATTCCAGCGACACTGAAGTAAACCAGGCACTTGCTTTTGCTCTTTTAAAGCTAGCTTCCCGGATTCGACCGAGTAGCGTTGATAGCCCTACCGATAGCAAAGTAAACAACATTACTGAAACAATGGTCAGCTGCCAGGACAGCAAGAGCGCTGACAGTACATAGGCAAGTAGGGTCAGCCCCCGGGTGATGAGTATAGAAATTGCCTCAAAAGCCGATGAAATCTGGCTGATTTCATTGGTAAGGCTATTGACTAGGCTGCCGGGGCGGGTGCTTGTAAAGTATCTCAAGCTCAATGCTTGCAGCTGCTCAAATAGCCGCAGGCGAAGCCAGTAAGCCAAGGTAAACTGGCAGAGATGGCTGTAAATCCTTCCCAAGTAGAAGAAGCTTAAACGTAATAGAGTTGTCAGGAGAAGCAGACCACAGATGCGATAGAGCCGCTCTGTGGGCGGAGCCTTGGCCGCCAGGATCCAGGTGTCAACCCACTCCACTCCGATTTGAAGCGGTGGTTCATTAGGACTTGTCAAATTTTGTAAGAACGACAAAATGAAACCGACCCCAAATCCCTCAAAAGCTGCCGACAGGAGCGTGAATACCAGAGCTAGGACTGCAATTCTCCGAAAGTGTTTGAACTCTCGCAGGATGAAAGAGTTTTCTTTCCAGAACCGTGTAGTCTTGAGTAGGTTGCTAATGGGCCTGGGAAGTTTGGTAGGTAAGCGATTTTTAGACATCTATAGAATTAGGAGAAAGTAGAGAGACTATCTAGCACTCAGTTTGAAGAGATCATTAGCTGTTGCAGTATTAAAAAGAAATAGCTGCGGGTAGCGCCGCCAGGCCTTACTGAGTCTGCTGAATGGACCTGCATTCAATCGCTTCCACACTCACCACAAATTGGTTATCATCGAGGCACTAAGGGGCCAGAACCCGGTACTTGATACAACCGTGCAGTCTTCCAACGCGCTGACCAAACAGCCGCACCCATTTAACGCGACCTTCTTGGGAGAGGAGCCGCGGCAAGCGCTTCAATAAAACCAACCAGCCCTTAATGCCTTCTTGCCACGAAAGCTTAGGCATTCCGCGTGGCCGGTATTTCTTATACAAAAGGACTCTGTACTCTCCCCACAGCCGGGACTGAAGGTAATGATCTTCTATCGTCTGGCGGTAGCGGTAGTGAACTACTGCATCTGGCACAAAGTGGAGTTCTGTGCCGGTCAGTTGAATTCTCCAGCAATAGTCTGTGTCTTGGAGTCGCAGCATTGTTTCATCAAACCCGCCGACTGCTTCATGGACGGAGCGTCTGACGCCAAGTGTACTACCAGATGCGTGGGGCAGGTATGGGGGGTGTATATAGTCTTGAAGTCCCTCTTGTTGGGAGAGATCGCGATACTTGAGTGCCCAAGGTTCATTGAGCTTCTCGTACTCCCGTTTGCAGGCAACGAAGTCAAATTTTGAAAGCGCCTCACCCATGGCTGCCACCCACCCAGGAGCTACCTCATCGTCGGCATCACAAAAGGCGAATACCTCGCCAGCGGCAGCCAATGCACCAACATTTCTAGCATATGCTGCTCCTCGCCGGCCAGAGGAGTCAACAACACGTAAATTAGGTAGTTTGTCCTTATATTGCTCTGCGATCACTACGGTTTCATCTGCTGAACCATTGTCGGAGATGATAACCTCCCAAGATTCAGACCAGTACTGATTTGTAAGTGCCTCTAGCTGAACAGCAATAGTATCAGATGCATTAAAGCAGGGGATAATCACACTCAACTTCATGTTTCGCCCCTTTATTAGTTATTAAGCCAATTCGACAATCGCTAAAACTGGAGAATCAAAACGTCGATGAAATATCTTTATAAGTACATCCAATTCACTACGCTTGCCACTTATTTAAGGAAAGCTTAGTCGTAAGCTCTAAATTATGTTTTGCTTGAGAGAAATATTCACGTAGAAATGTTCGATCCTTTTCTTGAAGTGCTGGAATATTTTTATCGTAAGCTGTTGTAAGTTTATGAATCAATCCCCTTATAGAGGATGGAGCAACGTAACCGAGCCCAGAGTAATCTAAAGTTTTAAACAATCTATTGA
>JAUJON010000033.1 GCA_030447595.1 Thermosynechococcaceae cyanobacterium YX3bin19 | reverse complement strand
CGCTCGACGAGCGGCTCGACTGGCGCTTCCTCGACCTGCGTCGTCCCCGCAACCAGCTCGCCTTCGCCGTCCAGACCACCGCCGAGCAGGCCGAGCGCCTGCGCAAGGCCGCGCACCGCATCCAACAGCCTCCCAACCCCAAAACCACTGCCAGCGAGTCTCCATTGTCGGGATCGACACTGATATGTGTGTGTTGAAGGTTGCAATGGATTTATTTGATGTTGGTATCGAACCTGTTGTGCTGATTGACTGCTGTGCGAGTACGGCAGGGTTACAGGCACACCTGGCAGGCTTGGCGGTGCTTAGCCGCAACATTGGTGCCCAGCGGCTGCGTGAAGCTGGTCTTAGCCACGGAACCCTGGCTGCCCCGAAAAAAGTTTCAGACGCGCCTGGAACTTGATTAGCTTTGAACTCAGCATCAGTGGCTTTCGTCTGTTCTCTCTACCAGAGCGATGGAACAAGAGCGATATTATGTGCGCCTCGAACAACTATTGAGAAAAGAGTTTCAGGAGTTGCTAAAATTCCCTTCTTTGAAGACTCGTAGCTATTTTGTGTCCACGGCAGCCAACGTGTTTAGCCAAATTACTGAGCGCTATATTGCACATCAGGACAAACGAGCTTGATTTGCATCCCAGTCTCAAGACTCTGGGCTTTTGATTTCTGTAAAAGAGGACTTAATCGGGGAGGCCGCGTATAGTATGAAGATCGCCACTTGGAATGTCAATTCAATTCGCACTCGGCTGGAGCAGGTTCTCAACTGGCTGCAGTCAAATCCTGTCGATCTCCTTTGCCTTCAGGAAACAAAAGTAGTCGATGCTGATTTTCCCCGCTCGTTGTTTGAGGGGATGGGCTATCACCTCTACCTGTCTGGACAAAAAGCCTATAACGGAGTGGCTATTCTTAGTCGAACTCCCCTAACGCAAGTGATCACGGGGTTTACTCCAGTGCTAAGCAATCTAGAATTGCCTAGTGATGTGGCTCTACTTGAGGAACAAAAGCGAATTATTGCAGGAGTTGTTACACCTGGCCTCTGGATCGTTAATGTCTATGTTCCCAATGGTGCTAGTGTAGGCAGCGAAAAGTATGCTTACAAGCTGCGGTGGCTACAACTGCTGCGGGACTACCTGAAACTGATACTTGAGAAGCAAGCCACTGACTTACTCATCTGTGGGGATTTCAATGTTGCCCTAGAAGACCAGGATATCCATGACCCCAAAGGCCGGGAGAACCACATCATGGCCTCTGAACCAGAGCGCCAGGCCCTTAGAGCAGTCCTAGAGCTAGGACTAGCCGATGTGTTCCGCAAATTTACACCAGAAGGAGGGCATTTTAGCTGGTGGGACTATCGCGCCGGGTCTTTCCAGCGAAATCGGGGCTGGCGGATCGACCATCACTATCTCACCCCTTCTCTCTCTCAGCGGGCAAACACTTGTACCATTGACTCTGCCCCTAGAAAGCTGCCCAAGCCAAGCGATCATGCACCCGTAATTGTTGAACTCTCGTGAAGCAACAGGTACCGAATAATCTCAGCGTTGCGATCGCAGTTTTGCTTGACACCAAACTTGTATGAGCCTAACCAATACCCTCTAGCTTGATTGAGCTGAATCCGGGGAAATCTAAGTCAGTAGTTTCTTCTTGTCGCTGAACTCAAAGGAGATTGTTTACACCTTGGTTCAATCCTCGCATTAAATCAATGAAGCGAATAGTGCTTTCACTTCAAAGGTTAGGGACCCCTGTAGTAGTTGTGTTTTGTCTGTTAGTGACTGCAGCAGTTCAGTTACAGCAACTCAACAAGCTGAAGTATCAAAATACTGATTCAGCAAATCTTAAACATGAACTAGCGCCAGAAAAGCTACGCCTGGAATTGCTCCGCCAAACGCCAACCTTTGGTTTCAAAAATATAGTTGCCGACTGGGCATTTCTCAATTTTCTCCAGTACTTTGGCGATGAACCAGCTCGCAGAGTTACGGGTTACATCCTCAGCCCAGATTACTTTGAAATAATTGTTGAGCGTGATCCAAAGTTTTTGAATATCTATCCATTCCTGTCTACCAGCGTTTCCTTGTATGCAGCTAGGCCAGAACAGTCTGTATCACTAATGGAAAAAGGATTAAAATCTCTGGCGCCGAACGCTCCACCGCAGTCTTACTACGTCTGGCGCTACAAGGGAATCGACGAACTCTTGTTTTTAGGTGACAGTCAAGCTGCACAGCATTCTTTTGCCACAGCAGCGGAGTGGGCTAGTACTAACTCTAACCCTGAAAGCAAAAACATTGCAGCAATCTCTCGGCAAACAGCCCAATTTTTAGCAAGAAATCCCGAAAGTGAATCTGCTCAAATCAGTGCCTGGATGATGGTTCTAAGTAATGCAGTGGATGATCGCGCCCGTCAGCTTGCCGCTAAGCGTATCCAAGCTTTAGGCGGAAAGATCACTATTACCCCTCAAGGCGAAGTGAAGGTACAACTGCCCAAGGCAGATTAGCATTGCGATCGCTGATAACCCACAGGGATTGGAGATGAGATTGATCAAGGTGGTCAATGGCTTCAGTTTCGCTCAGGTTACTGCTGCCCTTTATCTCAACGACTTGATTCCGATTGGCAATTGCCTAAGTCTGAATCCAACCAAAACTTTAAACTTCTGAGGTACCAGAAACTTTTCTTGAGACTGTGAGTTTGGGTTAAGCCGTTGATGGTCAAGCTGCATTGAGAGCGAAGGGTAAGGTTTTGCCCAGTGCTGCTTGGCCTTTGAACATCGAATTATCGCACAGGTACATGATATTAGGTGATTAAGGGCACTCTAGAGCTGTAGGACTTGAGAAGCGGTAATGCAGAGCATCGACCAGATGAAGGATGAGACTAAGTTACCAGTCTTAATTACGGACCATCAGGGCTTTATTACCTACGTTAATGAGCCTTTTAAGCTGATTTTCGGCTGGAGTGCCGATGAGATTATTGGTCAGACGCTGATGAGCGTTATTCCCAGGATCTATCACGATTCCCACAATCTCGGGTTCTCTCGCTTTGCCATGACTGAGCAGCCCACAGTGCTCAACCATCCCCTCCAGCTGAAAGCGGTAACAAAGGATGGCAGAGAAATTGATGCCGAGCATTTCATTATTGCAGAGCAGCAACGAGGGCAGTGGTTTTTTGGGGCTACACTGCGTCCGCTTGTCGAGCAATAACTTGAGAGCCTGATCGAGGAGCCCTTAATGGTAGATGATTCAGTTGTCCTAGTCAGTCAACTGCGGGCAACGCTGGGAAAAATGGATGTGGCGTTGGGTGCTATTGTTGATGCGATCGTCTGGACGGATGGCAATGGCAGAATCCAATGGTCTAACCGGACGTTTGATCGATTGGTTCACCGACAACGTTTTGAGGTGCTGGGAAAGAGTCTTCTGGAATTACTCCCTTTAGTGCGGCAGAGTCAAGTTCTCCCAGCAGAAGCCCATCCCGTGGCTGTGGCCCTCAAGGGACAATTCAACCAAACTGAAGTTTATGAGTTTCACCAGATTAATCGAAGATTAGTTCTCGAAATATCTTCGGCAACCATTCAACTAAAGGGACAAGAGAGCAGCACGGTTCTTGTGATCCGCGACATCACCGTAGCGAGGGGCCTCGAAAAGCAACGACAGCAAGCCGAAGAGGCACTGGCTAAAAGTGAAGCTAAATTTCGTTCCCTGATTCAAAATAGCTCAGACCTACTCGTAATTCTTGAACCTGCTGGAACTATCCAGTACGCCAGTCCTTCCCATAAAAAAATTTTAGGCTACAGGCCAAGGGACTTGCTGGGTAGAAACGCGATTGAGCTGGTTCACCCAGAAGATGTTGGCTGTGTCTTGAATGCCTTTCACAAGGTAAGCCAAAAGCCGGATGAGATGCCATGCATAGAGTTGCGGCTGCAACATAAAGACGGCTCGTGGTGTTTTCTGGAATCGACTGCCAATAATCTTTTAGCCGACCCATCCGTGGGCGCGATTGTGATTAACTCCCGCGATATTACTGTGCGCAAGCGAGTTGAGGAACAATTGCGCTACATTGCCTTTCACGATGAGCTGACAGGGTTGCCAAACCGGGCCTTGTTTATGGAGCTGCTAGGGCAAGCAGTCGCGCTAGCAAAGCAACGTCAGGATTATTCTTTTGCAGTGCTCTTCCTAGACTTGGATCGCTTTAAGGTTGTTAATGACAGCCTCGGGCATATCATTGGGGATCAACTACTAATCGCGATCGCTCGTAGGCTGAAACGGAGCATGCGGCCTAATGATACTGTTGCCCGGTTGGGGTGACGAGTTCGCAATCCTGCTCGAAAACCTCCAGGTTGACCCAGAAGGTGGCTGTGAGGCAACCCATATTTCTCAGCGAATTCAGATGCAACTGGCGTTACCTTTCAATTTAAGCGGCCATGAGGTATATACAAGTGCCAGCATTGGCATCGCTTTGAGCCACCCCCGCTTAAAAGATACCCTGGCGGCTGGGTCGGGCTACGATTCCCCAGAAGAAGTTCTGCGCGATGCGGATACAGTGATGTACCGCGCTAAGGCACAAGGGCCAGCCCACCATCAGGTGTTTAGCCCCGGAATGCACCTTCGAGCAGTAGCATTATTGCAGTTAGAAAATGACCTGCGTAGAGCTATTCAGCGCCAGGAGTTTCAAATTTACTACCAGCCGATTGTGTTATTAGAAACGAGTGAGCTAGATGGTTTCGAGGCGTTAGTCCGCTGGCAACACCCAGAGCGGGGTTTGATTTCCCCAGAAGAATTTATTCCAGTGGCAGAAGAAACCGGGCTGATTGTTCCCCTTGGTTGCTGGGTACTCCGTGAAGCCTGCCGCCAGTTGCATCAATGGCAGGCACAATTTCCGCACGACTCGCTTGAGCTGGCAGAGGATGACCCGGCTTCGCCTTTGACCATTAATGTCAATATTTCTGGCAAACAATTTTTTCAACCTGATTTAGTTGACCAAATTAGCCAAATCCTGCGAGGAGACGGGGCTGGATGCAAGCAGTTTAAGGTTAGAGATTACCGAAAGCGTACTGATGGAAAACGCTGAATCTGCAGTCGCTATGCTTTTACAACTAAAAGCGATGAATATCAAGTTACATATGGATGACTTTGGTACAGGCTATTCATCCCTGAGCTATCTCCACCGCTTGCCGATTGATGTTCTCAAGATTGACCGCTCCTTCATTAGCACAATGGATATTGATGGCGAAAACACAGAGATTGTCTGTACGATCATCACACTTGCCCACAACTTAGGCATGGATGTGACAGCGGAAGGGGTGGAAGCTCCAGGTCAACTAGTCAAACTAAGGGCATTAGGATGCCAGTACGCTCAGGGATATTTTTTCTCTCCGCCGGTAGTCCCTGAAGTGGCAGAGATGTTAATTGCCAAGCGGACTCTCCCTGGAGTTAGGATCTCTAAACCTAGCGAAAATTCACAGATTTCCTTCGGTAAGCACTTTTAAGACAACGATTCCAACACGGCTAATAAATTAACCCCAGCTGTTCACCGAGGTTTAGTGGGTAAATTCAAACGCTGAAACCCCTATCTTTTTTGGCGCTAGCGGGAGAACTTTGAATGCTTAGCTGACAGCAACTGCTGTAAGCAAGGTTAAAGCAACGAGTGTTGTAGCTAATGCACCCTGTAAAACATAGCGGCGCTTTTGCTCCGGGGAGGGAGACGTCGCTAGGTAGACTACAGGTTCAGTAGCGTAGTTGTTCAAAATGCCTCTTTCATCGGTCGTGGTATACATCTTTGGAACTCCTATTTGTAACTTTATGTAAATAAACATAACGGTTTCTTTACAAAGAAAGCAATGCTTCTGCTATCACCACTACTTCTACAAGCGATAGCGTTTGCTTACTGATGGAACTGAAGTGCCACAGCAGCACTGGTGATTCAAGCGGACGAGTTCAGGATTGGCGAGTATGCCAGCGCACCACTGACTTTTAACTGCGGTTACCGATGGGCTGTTGTTAAGCTAGTGGTGTATGCCGAAGATGAAACTGCCAAAAGCACAGCCTGTACCTGTGACTGATCCTGTCAAGTCAGCCAAGGCTGCAGGTTTAAGATACGTTACTGATAACAGTCCTGGCATTCGGCGCAAGGGGCTGGCAAAGGCTTCAGCTACATTGGTCTGGATGGCAAACCCATCCGTGACACTGATGAGCTAAAGCGAATTAAATCCATTGGTGTTCCCCCTGCCTATACGGATGTTTGGATCTGTCCAATCTCGAATGGTCATCTGCAGGCAACCGGACGGGATGCTAAAGGGCGCAAGCAGTACCGCTACCACTCCCGCTGGCGAGAAGTGCGGGATGAAACTAAATATGCCCGGATGGTTGCCTTTGGTCAGGCACTTCCAAAAATCCGTCAGCAGGTTGACCAGGATTTGGGGCGGCGGGGCTTGCAGCGGGAGAAAGTGCTGGCAACGGTGGTACGGTTGCTGGAAACAACCCTAATCCGAGTGGGTAACGAAGAGTACGCCAAGGAGAATCGCTCTTTGGCCTGACCACGATGCGAGATGAGCATGTTGACATCTCCGGTTCTACCGTTCAGTTTGAGTTCCGGGGTAAGAGCGGCAAGCAGCACACGATTGATGTCAGCGATCGCCGCTTAGCTAAAATTGTCAGACGTTGCCGGGATGTTCCTGGCTATGAGTTATTTCAGTATCTTGATGAGGAGGGTCAGCGGCAGACGATCGACTCAGCAGATGTCAATGAATACCTGCAAGCGATTACGGGTCAAGACTTTACTGCCAAGGACTTTCGTACCTGGGCGGGGACGGTACTGGCGACAGTAGCGCTGCAGGAGTTTGAGGCGTTTGACTCCCAAACCCAGGCCAAAAAGAATGTCGTCCGAGCGATCGAAACTGTATCCGAGCAGTTAGGCAACACCCCCTCGATCTGCCGCAAGTGCTACGTTCACCCTGCTGTAATTGATACTTACCTGGATGGTTCACTCGCTCATACGCTGAAGCAGCGGGTTGAGCAAGAGATGGCGGATGCACTGTCCGACCTCCGCTCTGAAGAGGCCGCTGTCATGGGCCTGTTGCAGCAGCACTTAGCCCAAGCGGAAGCGCAATCCTAATATATGCAGTTCAGCCACCTGGGTGAAAGTCTGTCATCCTGTCAAGGGTAGCAACATGGTCCTACTCAGATCAACGAGCATTTGTCCAGCTTCTCTGCCTTCTGTTGCCAATCGAGAAATTGTCCTCTGCAAGCCCGTATGAACTCTGAAGCAACTCCTCCCTACCCCTCCGAAAATGGCAGATGGTGGGCAATGCTGGGTGTCGGGTTGGGTGTCTTAATGTTTACCCTCGATACCAGCATTGTCAATATTGCCCTACCCACTTTGGTACAAGCCTTTCATACCAGCTTTGCCACCATCCAGCTCGTTGTTTTAAGCTACCTGCTTGTCATTACTGCTCTGGTTCTCGGTGCAGCCCGCTTAGGAGATATGTTCGGCAAAAAGCAGCTTTACGCCATTGGCTTGGTGGAATTTACGATCAGTTCACTCCTGTGCGGATTTGCGCCTACTGTAGAGTGGTTGATTGGTTTTCGAGCCCTCCAGGGGCTGGGGGCAGTATTTATTTCTGCCCTGGGAGCCGCAATTATTACCGAGGTATTTCCCGCTTCGGAACGGGGACGGGCTTTAGGAATTATCGGAGCAGTTGTCTCTCTGGGTGTTGCCCTAGGTCCGAGTGTCGGTGGGTTGCTGATTGGCATCTCTGGCTGGCGGACAATCTTCTTCATCAACGTTCCAATTGGTATCTTTGCCAGTCTTGTAGTGGCTCGGTTTGTTCCACCCTCGACCCGGAGTGACACCCAGCGGCATTTTGATGTTCTGGGAGCACTGATGGCAGTCGTGAGCCTAAGCTGCTTTGCCCTTGGCATGACTGAGGGGCAGAATCAGGGATTTGATAGTCGTGCCGCCTTGACCCCACTTGCCGTTGCTGTGTTAGGTTTCGTAGGTTTTTTAGTCCTGGAAGCCTGCATTAAGCAGCCCATGCTAGAGCTGGAAATTTTTCGCAACCTCCAGTTTAGCCTCAGCTTACTCATGGGCCTGTTCGTGTTTGTCGCGATCGCCGGGATAATTTTTATCCTGCCCTTTTTTTTAGAACTGGTTCTGCAATATTCCACCCAGCAAACTGGGTTACTACTGGCTGTGTCGCCGGTCTTGGGTGGAATCGTTGCCCCGCTCTCCGGGACGTTGTCTGACCGTTTTGGACCCCGAATCATTAGTTTAACTGGATTAATTTTGATGGTATGCGGCTGTTTAGCTTGCAGTACTTTCGATGCCCAGTTGACAGAGTGGGGCTACATTCTGCGGGTTGCCCCGTTTGGCATCGGCTTGGGAATGTTCCAGTCACCGAACAACAGCGCGATTATGGGAGGGGCACCCCGCGAGAGATTAGGTATCGCTTCCGGGTTGCTGTCGTTATCGCGTACCTTGGGGCAAACGGTGGGGGTGCCGCTATTGGGTACGCTGTTTACTGTCTTTGCAATCGGTAGCCAGTCTCCCGGAGCGAACAATATCGCTGCAGCACCTGCTGCGGCATTGATCCAGGGCACACAGGGAACGTTTTGGGTCGCGGCGGGAATTCTCACTACCGCAGCAGCCCTAACTGCAGTTGCCTGGCGGATGGGGCACTCGAATTGAAGGCAAATATTGGGCGATCACGGGAAAAAAGTCGGATGCTTAATCCAGTAGCAAGCGATTCAAGGCGATATCTAGCCAGGATAATGCTACTCCTATTGCCTTCCATGAGGTTACACCAACGGCGATTGCCGTGCTGGCAACGATGGCTGTTAGCGGCATCTGTGGGCTGCCTGTTGTCGGGCTGCCTCGTACCTATCGAACTACTACCTCACCCAACCCAGAAGGAGGAATTTCAGTCTCCTAACGCCTCGACCCAGTCAGAGGCTACTGCCGAGATGGAGGCCAAAGTCCGTCAGCAGATCAACGAAATTCGTCAAAAACATGGCCTGGAGCCCCTAAAGGCTAACGACGAATTGGCAAAGGTTGCTCGTGCCTACAGCCAGGAAATGGCGCAGAAGAATTTCTTCAGCCACATTGACCCAGAAGGGACTAATCCGGCCAAACGGGTGAGCGCGAGTGGGCTGCCTTACTGGATTGTGGCAGAAAACCTGTTTATGAGTACTAACGCACCTCAGCCTGTCCCCTTGGCAGTCAAAGGCTGGATGGCAAGTCCAGGCCATCGGGAGAACATTTTGCGGTCGGGCGTTACTGAGACAGGGGTGGGAGTCTGGCGAGAAGGCACGACCTACTACATCACTCAACTATTCCTGCGACCCCGCTAGAGGACAGCTGTAGCCTCCCTTCAAAGCAATTACACAATCCACAGCGTCTGGTAGCCAGCCAACAGAGGATAAACTCCGGAATGCCCGGACGGCACTGCACTCATGATTTCCTCCGATTGCAGAGACCTGTTGAGCCGGCGCTCAGTAATGTTGGCAACTCACTGAAGCCGGCTACTCCGTCCCTATTCAACTCCTAGGTAAACTGTCATAGTCTTGCAGCAAGGTCAAGGTAGGCCCTTTCTCCAAGGTCTACCCTTTTTGCCGTTTGCAGCCCAATGAGTTAGCTCTTATGTTATAAAATCTTGACATATTGATCCCCACATCTTCGATAAATCCGTAAATATACTTAAAATCAACCATCTGAGGGCTTGACGGATATCGAGTTACTGCAACATAGTAGGGATCAAGCGATCCCCAGCGGGTGTAAAAGTCTATGGTCAACCACTAGGGGATCAAGCTTACCTATATCATTTCCCTTTAGGAGGTAACCTGATGCCCAAAGAACGCCCCCCTCTGGAAGAGATGACTCTCCGGCAGCTCCGCAGGGTTGCGAGTGAATACGGTGTATCTCGCTATAGCCGGATGCGTAAGGATCAACTGCTAGCCTCGGTACAGGAACTCCAACCAGCCATGCCCTCTGGCATGCCCTCTGCCAACCCAGCTATGCCTTCTCCTAATCCAGCACCAACCAGCCGGCTCTATACCCCAATGCCAGAACCCTTGGCGTCCCAAGAAAAAGTTGAAGCGGCAAAGTTTGAAGTGGGTCAAGAAGACCGCAGCGGTGGTGCTCTAGTCGCCGTGGATGAAGGATTAAATGACCTGCCGGAGGGCTATGGAGAAAGTCGAATTGTCCTTATGCCTCGGGACCCGCAGTGGGCCTATGCTTATTGGGACATCTCCAATGAGCACAAAGACGATCTTCGTCGTCAGGGGGGCCAGCAACTGGCACTGCGGCTGTATGATGCCACTGAGATCAATCTAGAGTACCAGGTTCCCCACAGCATTCAGGAATATCCCTGTGATGAACTAGCTCGTGAGTGGTACCTGCCCATTCCTGTCAGCGATCGCGACTATGTGGTGGAAATTGGCTACCGCTGCGCTGATGGCCGGTGGCTGGTCTTGGCTCGCTCTGCCACGGTGCATACTCCTCCTACCTACCCCTCCGACTGGATCGAAGACCACTTTATCACCGTTGACTGGAACTTAGATCTCCGAGGTAAGAAGCTCTTTGAACTGGTGCCACCCCGTAGCAAGCAGTACGGCTTGGGAGCCGCCGCCGAAAACGGTCAGCCTAGCCCAATCTACGATGAGATCTTTGGTATGGCGCAAGGGGCCGAAGCCCAGCGAGTTGCCGGTTTCCTCTATGGCTCCATGCAGCAGGTCCCTGTCAATGAGCAAGCCATCAGTTCTTATGTCTTTCCTTCTGGGGTAGGTCTGTGGGCTATGCCAACCATGTCTGGTGTCAATATGTCCGGCGTCGGGTTTTCCGCCTCAATGCCCCCGGTGCGGCCTCGTAAGTTCTGGCTGGTTGCTGATGCTGAGTTGATTGTCTACGGCATGACCGAACCAGACGCAACCGTAACCGTGGGGGGGCAACCGATTCAGCTCAGTCCCGACGGCACCTTCCGCTTCCAGATGTCTTTCCAGGACGGGATGATTGACTATCCAATCATGGCAGTGGCAGCTGATGGAGAACAAACGCGCTCCATTGAAATGAAATTTACGCGGGAGACCCCGGAGCGGCACACCAACACTAAAGCTGAAGCCTATGAAGAGTGGTTGACCTGAGGTTCCTGTTGCTTTAATTGCCCTGCGGCTACCAGGAAGGGGAGTGATTCGTCACTCCCCTTTTTTTTCGTTAGTAGCTTAGTACTGCTGAACGGACTGTATCTGCTATGATCGCTGCGTTGAAAACCAGGATACTGAGAACCTGCTGCGCTGCTTCAGTAGTTAAGCGAAAATCCCATGACTCATCCTCTATACGTTTCCTTCATCTGGCACCAGCACCAGCCGTTGTACAAAAGCCGGGTTACCGGGCGCTACCGCCTCCCCTGGGTGAGACTGCATGGCACCAAAGATTATCTAGACTTGATGCTTCTACTGGAGCGCTATCCTCAGCTGCACCAGACCGTGAACTTGGTTCCCTCCTTGATCCTGCAAATTGAGGACTACGCTGCCGGAACTGCCTTTGACCCCTATCTAGAAGTGGCATTGACCCCGACAGAGCGCTTGGGTGAGGAGCAAAAGCAGTTTATTTTGGAGCACTTTTTTGATGGCAACCGAGCCACCCTGATTGATCCACACCCTCGCTATGCTCAACTGTACGGGCAGCGGCAGGAAAAAGGTTTGCCCTGGTGTCTGGAGCACTGGAGCTTACAGGACTACAGCGATCTGCTGGCCTGGCATAACCTGGCCTGGATTGACCCCCTGTTCTGGGACGATCCAGAGATTGCCCAGTGGTTAGAGCGGGGGCAGGACTTTACCCTCAGCGATCGCCAGCGCATTTACTCCAAACAGCGCCAGATTTTGAGTCGAATTTTGCCCCAGCATCGCCAGATGCAGGACTCCGGGCAACTGGAAGTAACAACTTCTCCCTATACCCATCCGATTCTACCCCTGCTGGCAGATACGGATGCTGGCCGAGTGGCGGTGCCGCAGATGGCCCTACCGCAAGCGCGGTTCCAGTGGGAAGCCGATATTCCCCGCCACCTGCACCGGGCCTGGGACCTGTACTGCGATCGCTTTGGCCAGGCACCACGCGGTTTGTGGCCTTCTGAGCAGTCGGTCAGTCCCCAAGTCTTACCCTACGTTGCCCAGCAAGGGTTCCAGTGGCTCTGCTCTGACGAAGCGGTGTTGGGCTGGACCAAGGGACACTTTTTCCACCGGGACGGTTCAGGCAATGTTCAAGAGCCGGAACTCCTCTACCGGCCCTACCGTCTGGAAACACCACAGGGAGATCTCGCGATTGTCTTCCGCGATCACCGCCTGTCTGACCTGATTGGCTTTACCTACGGCTCCATGGCACCCCAGCAGGCCGTGGCGGAATTCATCGGTCATCTAGAGGCGATCGCCCGCTCCTTAGCTCAGCAGCAGGACGGTGGCACGGCCCTAGAGCAGCCGTGGCTGGTCAACATTGCCCTGGATGGGGAAAACTGCTGGGAGTTCTACGAACGCGATGGTATTCCCTTTCTGGAAACCCTGTATCAACAGCTCAGCGATCGCCCGGATCTGAAACTGGTCACGGTCTCGGAGTTTCTCGATGCCTTTCCGCCTACGGAAACCCTGCCTGCTGAAAAACTCCACAGTGGCTCTTGGGTGGACGGCAGTTTTACTACCTGGATTGGCGACCCGGTGAAGAACCGGGCCTGGGATCTATTAACGGCAGCTCGGCAGACCCTTGCCAACCATCCCGAGGTAACCGAATCGGCTAACCCAGCGGCCTGGGAGGCCCTATTTGCCGCAGAAGGCTCAGACTGGTTTTGGTGGTTTGGCGAAGGTCACACCTCCAATCAAGATGCCATGTTTGATCAACTGTTTCGCGAACACCTCTTTGCCATTTACAAGGCTTTAGATGAGCCGATTCCCGAGGTGCTCTACCAACCCTTAGAGCTGCACGAAGCCCCTCAGGATTACCGTCCCCAGGCAATCATTCATCCCCCCGTTGACGGTCGCGGGGATGAGCAAGCCTGGGATAAGGCCGGCCGGATTGCAGTCGGGGGGGCACGGGGAACAATGCACCGCAGTAGTGCTATTCAGCGGCTGTGGTATGGCGTCGACCACTTTCACTTCTATCTCCGCTTCGACTTCCAAACGGGAATACAGCCCGGAGCTGAGGGCTTTTCAGAGCTGCACCTGCTGTGGTTTTACCCGGATCAGTCACTCTACAACAGTCCTATCCACCTAGCTCAGTTACCGAACCGAGTACCCCTGAACTATCGCTTTCGCCATCACCTGGGAATCAATCTCCTGCAGCCCTCAACCTGGTTAGAGGAAGCAGGGGAGTACGACCAGTGGCATTCTCGATCCAGCCAGGTCCGATTGGGTTTAGACCAGTGTCTAGAAGTGGCCGTTCCCTGGAACGATCTCAATGTTCACCCAGACTCATCCTTGCGGTTGATTGCAGTACTGGCCCAGGACGGTCAATTTGCGAGTTACCTGCCGGAAGAGACTTTATTACTCCTGCAAATGCCCTAACCATGACCATCGCCGAACTCTTTAACGCAGCCAATCTCTTCGTCCTCCCCTTCTGGGTGCTGATAATTCTCTTACCCAATTGGAGATTGACCCAGCGGGTTATGGGGTCTTTTTACCCTTTGTTCTCCTAGCCGGATTATATTTGTACTTGCAAACGATCACTTGGATCTGCCCAAGCCCTCTCTAACCCAAAGTTAGCCATTGCGCGAGTGTTTGCGGATGAACGGGCAGCAGCGACCGGATGGGTGCATTTTTTAGCCATTTGTTTGTCCCTGGATTTACTGGGAAGGGCAGCGCACGGGATCTGGACTTCACTCGGCCTGCTGCAGGGCCGCTGGGGCTACTGTCTCATCTCTTGACGGCCTGGATTATGCAAAAATCTTTACCGACTACTGCCGATCTCCTCAAGCCGTAACAGGTTGATATGTCCAATCACTTGGATCTGGTCCTCCGGCCAGCGGCGTGCCCACCCTGTTTCATCTCATTCAGGCTTTGGCGAACGTACACCATGCCGTAATGGGTTCAGAAGCCTTGGCAGCTCACTTATTTAGCGATCCCTATGCTGAAGCAGTTTTGGCGGAAATCGCCGGTGAGGCAGTTGGATTTGCCCCTATTCTTTCCCACTTATTCAACTTTTTTGACTCAGCCCGGACTCTACTTAGAGGATCTGTTCGTGTTCTCGGAGTACCGAGGCAGCGGCATTGGTAAAGCCCTACTCATCCATGTTGCTCAATTAGCAGTCTCTAGAGGATGTGGTCGCCTGGAGTGGAGTGTACAGACCTGGAATCAACTGGCAATTGATTTTTATCAGCGAATGGGGGCAACTTTTGAGAATGATTGGCGGACATGCCGAGTTGCCGCAGAAGCGTTGACGACCCTCGCTAGGCTTTAAGCTGGGAAAAAGCCACGTCTTCAGAATCTTTTTAGCGATGAGTAATGCCCCTGTAAGCACAACAGCAGATCCCTCTGCCCTGGAAGATAGTCAATGGCCTGACCTACTCAACCAATTACTAGACCATCAATCCCTGTCTAGTGAGCAAGCAGCAGTTTTAATGCAGGGCTGGCTAGAGTCAGCAATTCCTCAGGTGTTGTCTGGGGCAATCTTAGCAGCAATCCAGGCCAAAGGAGTTTCTGCTGAGGAGTTGGCAGGTATGGCCCAGGTCCTGCTAGCTCAGTCCACCCTAGCCACTAGTCCACCAGTTGCCTTACCTTCTATCCTGATTGACACCTGTGGGACTGGTGGAGATGGAGCTTCGACCTTTAATATTTCTACTGCTGTGGCGTTTGTTGCTGCTGCTGCCGGCATCCCCGTTGCCAAGCACGGCAATCGCTCTGCGTCTAGCCGTGTGGGTTCGGCAGATGTGCTGGAAGCTTTGGGCCTGAACTTGAATGCACCTACAGAGAGAATTTGGGCTGCTGTTCAGGAGGTAGGAATTACCTTCTTGTTTGCACCCGGCTGGCACCCAGCGCTCAAGGCAGTTGCTGCCCTGCGAAAGACTCTCAAGGTGCGAACCGTCTTCAACCTCCTGGGTCCTTTGGTGAATCCGCTGCGCCCTACTGGACAAGTCATTGGCGTATCCGATTCCCGCCTACTGTCCACGATCGCGGAGGCCCTTAACCAACTAGGTATCCACCGGGCTATTGTAGTACACGGCCGGGAACGTCTGGATGAAGCAGGCTTAGCAGATATGACGGATTTAGCCGTTCTATTCAATCATCAGGTGCAGCGAGAAGTGCTTAACCCAGAGACACTTGGTCTACACCCTGCACCCACTGCGGCGCTGCGGGGTGGTAATCTTCAGCAAAACGCCGAGATCTTGCAGGCCGTCTTACAGGGCAAAGGGACATTAGCCCAACAGGATGCTGTGGCTTTAAATGCAGCTTTAGCACTTCAGGTGGGGAATGCAGTCACGACCTACGCCGAGGGAGTTTTATTAGCAAAAGAAATTTTGGCGACTGGCCAGGGATGGATGAAGCTAGAGTCCCTGATTGACTTCCTCAGTCCTTAGGCCAGCATGAGCTTCTCGAGCGTCAACCTACCCTGCTGCGGACGTTGAACACCGTCGTAAGGGGAATTATTCTAGCGTGAAAAGTAATTGGCGTAGCCCTAAGCGACCCGGTACAAACTCTGAAGAGTAGATAGATGCTGATCTAGCAAACTTAACAACCCGACAGTAAAGACCCTATTACTGCTAGTATCATCGTTAAAGATTAAATAATCTTCAATAGGGTTTAATGAGGTATGACTAACTTTATTGCATTACTTCAGTCCGCTGTTTAAATTTCTGTTTTACCTGAGCTAAACATGAACCCAATCAGTGTTGTTTTAATTGAAGATCACGACCTCACCAGGGTGGGGATGCGGATGTCCCTGCAGCAACACAGTGATGTTTCCGTAGTCGGTGAGGCTGCAACTGGAACTGAAGGGCTGAAACTCGTTGAAACTCACCAGCCTGATGTTGCGATTGTCGATATTGGGTTGCCAGATATAGATGGCATTGAGATTACAAGACGAATTAAAGAGCAGCCAGCGGACGATCGCAAAACCAGGGTTTTGATTCTAACCCTACGAGATAATGAGCAAATTGTCCTTGCTGCTTTTGGGGCAGGAGCTGACTCTTATTGCATGAAAGATGTCAGTTCTAATAATCTGATCGAGGCGATTCAGGTGACCCATGAAGGCAACTCTTGGATTGATCCAGCGATCGCGGGAGTTGTGCTGCAAAAGACCCGACAAACAGGAGCCGTTAACGGCATTGGCGGGGAACCTGAGACCGTCAAAATTAGTGCAGCAGCTCCAGAGTACAACCAAATTATTGAAGCTTACCCGCTGACAGAACGTGAACTAGAGGTGCTACAGCTCATTGTCGAAGGGTGTAGCAATGCAGTGATTGCCGAAAGGCTTTATATCACCGTGGGGACTGTCAAGACTCACGTTCGCAATATTTTGAACAAGTTATGTGCCGATGACCGGACTCAAGCGGCAGTCCGGGCACTTCGTTCTGGTCTAGTCCACTAGGTCTGTAGTTGTCCTGATAAAATTCATCTGTATATGGGCTCAAGGGCAGTGACACTGGAACCCTCCTAATGGCTGAAGCACTGCGGACAGAAGGAACCTAGGCTGGGATCAGTGTATGGAGGACTTATGAGCCTTTTAATTCTTGCAGCCATGCTGGGATTTGCGTCTGTGTTTTTTTTCGTTTGGCGTTCTGGGGGAGGCTCAGACCGAGGCAGAGAGCTATAAATTCTACACAAGGCTCTAGCTTTGAGGCTAGAGCCTTGTGTTCTCAATACTGGCAAATATTACCCACTGTGAAGCAGAGTTAGCCTCAAAGCTTTACGTTGCTAAATGGCAGTATCTTACTAAAGTTGTTTGACCTCAGAAACAAGTTGGGTCACCATATCACGGGCACTGCCAAACATCATCATAGTCTTATCTTTGTAGAACAGTTCGTTGTCAATCCCGGCAAAGCCCGGGCTAAGACTCCGCTTAATCACAATCGTATTCTGAGCTTTATCTACCTCCAGAATTGGCATGCCGTAGACTGGGCTACCTGTATCGTGCCGGGCTGCTGGGTTGACGACATCGTTGGCCCCAATGACCAAAGCGACATCGGTACGGTCAAACTCAGGATTAATATCATCCATATCATACAGCTGTGGGTAGGGGACGTTTGCCTCTGCTAACAACACGTTCATGTGTCCCGGCATCCGCCCAGCCACAGGATGAATCGCATACTTTACATCCACACCCAAACGTTCTAGCTGGTCTGACAACTCACGTATTGCGTGCTGAGCTTGGGCAACAGCCATACCATAGCCGGGAACAATGACCACAGAGCGAGCATAACCCAGCATCATCGCCCCTTCATCTGCACCCACTGTGCGTACTGCTTTATCGCCCGCGATCGCCCCGGCACCCCCACCCCCTGAGCTGGTGGCTCCAAAGGCACTAAACAGCACACTGGTGAGCGTGCGGTTCATCCCCTTACACATGATCTGGGTAAGAATCAGGCCAGAAGCACCGACTAGAGCACCGGCAATGATCAGGATGTTGTTCATCACCACGAAGCCAGCCGCGCTGGCGGCAATACCGGAAAGAGAATTCAGGAGTGAGATTACCACTGGCATGTCGGCCCCCCCAATCGGGATTACCACCAGCACCCCTAGCAGCAAAGAAACCCCTACCAAGCCTAAAAAGACAGTAAGATTTTCCGGGGCAATAAATAGATAGGCACTGCCGATCAAGAAGCCTATCAACAGGATTGCATTCAAGGGCTGCTGCAGGGGAAAGGTAATTGGAGAACCGCTGATCAGGCCCTGCAACTTGCCAAAGGCTACTAAGCTCCCTGTTAAGGTAATACCGCCAATTAAGACGCCCAGAATGACCACCAAGACAGCGTCAATAGTCAGGGGCTCGCCAGTATTGAGCAACCGCCAGAATTCACCTACGGCAACGAGTGCAGAGGCAGCACCCCCAAGACCATTGAGCAGGCCAACCATCTGGGGCATCGCCGTCATCTCCACCTTGTAGGCAGCGATGGCGCCGATAACCGAGCCAATGACTAGACCCAGAAAAATCATCGAGTAGTTCAGTACCGCCTGATCGAGCAACGTGACAACAACAGCAATCAACATTCCCACTGAGGCGAGAATATTGCCTTTGCGGGCGGTTGCTGGAGAACCGAGATTTTTTAGGCCCAAAATAAATAATGAAGCCGCTACCAAGTAAGCTAGCTGAATTCCCGTTGACAGAAACTCGCTCATGCTTTCACCTCTTTCTTCTTAAACATCTGCAACATCCTGTCGGTAACCAGGAACCCGCCAACCACGTTAATCGTGGCCAACACCACGGCTATCAAACCTAAAATAACTGTGACATTCCAGTCGCGGGGCCCAGCAATAATCAAAGCGCCAATAACGGCAATACCGGAAATGGCATTTGCTCCTGACATCAACGGCGTATGCAAGGTCGGGGGCACTTTGTTAATTAACTCAAATCCCACAAACGATGCCAGTACAAACACTGATAAACCAACGATCAGTCCTTCCATTGAGCTATACTCTCCCTTCAATCACTTGCTCAGAAGCTAAAGCGTTTCGTACCCTTTCATTGCGAATTGTGCCTTCATGGGTTACACAGGCGCTATTGACAATATCATCTGCAAAGTCAAGCTGCAGTCCCCCATCCTTGATCAGGTACTGCACCAGCGTAGAAATATTTTTGGCGTACATCTGGCTAGCGTGAATGGGTATAAATGACGGTAAATTCATCGGGCCAATAATCGTTACCCCCTGCCAGACCACATCCTTACCGGCTTCAGTACAGGCACAGTTGCCCCCCTGCTCAGCTGCTAGGTCAACCACCACCGAGCCAGGTTTCATTTGGGCTACCATCTCTGCTGTCACTAACAGGGGTGCTTTCTTACCCGGTACCTGAGCTGTGGTAATCACGGCATCCGACTGCTTGATATGTTCTGCAATCACCGCCTGGGTTCGTTGCTTAGCCGCTTCAGAGACTTCTTTGGCGTAGCCCCCTTCGGCAACCGTGTCCTCCTCTAATGGCACTTCGACGAACTTGGCCCCCAGGCTCTGCACCTCTTCTTTAACCGCAGGCCGAATATCAAACGCCTCAACTACCGCCCCTAGCCGGCGGGCCGTGGCGATTGCCTGGAGTCCTGCTACACCCGCTCCTAGAACAAAAACTTTAGCCGGGGCGATGGTTCCGGCAGCCGTAGTCAACATGGGAAAGAACTTGGGCAACGCCGCCGCCGCAATCAGGACCGCCTGGTATCCGGCTACTCCCGCTTGCGAAGAAAGGGCATCCATACTTTGGGCCCGGCTGGTACGCGGGATTAGCTCCATACTGAGAGCCGTTACTTGGCGCTCCGCCAAACGCTGCATCAGCACAGGGTTACCTAAGGGATTAAGAAACCCAATCAACACTGAACCTTCCCGCAACAGGTCAATTTCAAGTTGACCATCCTCCCGTTCCTGCGGCAGACCGACTTTCAGCACCACATCTGCTTCTCCCCACAGCGTTGCCGGATCTGAGATTACAGTCGCGCCTGCTGCTTCATAGGCGGCATTGGGAAAAAATGCCCGCTCCCCAGCACCCGCTTCCACCCAGATCTCCAAGCCCTGTTTCACCAGTCGAGCGACAACATCGGGAACCAAAGCAACCCGGCGCTCACTAACTTCAACCTCTTTAGCGATCGCGATCTTCATGAATTCTCCTTAATGAGGGTTAGCAACAACGTTGAAACTTGACAAAACGGACTGATATTAAGCTTGGTGGATTACTTGCGGTTCGCTGAGTTATAGAAACCTGGACTCAATTGCTCATGGAAATTGAAGTCGTCACTGGATAAACTGACTGGGTATAACCGGGAAGGGTAAGATGAAATTACCAACTTGTCTAAATATCCTCGAGTGAAATCAATCGTTTTAGGTATCAGCCATTAGGGAATAGGTAACTGTAATTTATAGAGTTCCCCCTGAGGTTGGAGAAGTTTGGCAATCAGAACCAATTTGAATCCGTTAATACTGACTTAACACGGCGGAAATCTTAACAGAGCTAGAGGTGTGCTCTCGAAGCTGTTTGCAGAGACTTGACTACCGAGGCAGTCTCTTGAGAGTGGATACTTGAATCTCTACTGGCCTCTAAGGTGAATAAACCTTCAACTCAATTGATTGACCCTGAAAAGGTTAAACGAATCCTTCACCGCCTGATGCTAAGCAATTACAATACAGTTTAGTTAGATTACCGAAGAAGCCTTATTTGTGCAAGCGACTAATGGGGTTTATCTTCGTCTCAACCTTAGAGAGAAATTCTACCATTCGCTTTGGCTATGTAGAGTTCAGCAGACTTATGTTGGAGAAATTGGTCTCAGCAAGATTGAGAGCAAGCAACTTTCGTGCTTAGTAAACGTCGAAGTTGCCAGGGTATTTCTTTCAACTCTGATACAGTCAGAATAGAGAGCATCCAAATCGTTTCTTTGTCACAAATCTGCATTTTGCTGAGGAGTTTCTATGCGTCGTATTTTCTCTGGCTTAGCCCTTATAGGCTGCCTAGCGTTGGGTTTACCGACAACAAGTTTAGCCCAGCCCAATCCTGGATTTTCATTCAACTGGAATGGAGATTTGCCGAGGAGCCGACAGCTGAGCTATCGGCTGGACTCTGGTAATCCCAATCGCTGGGATCGCTACTACCTGAAGATCCGCCCTCAAAAGCTGGCGATTTCTCAAGTTTCTATATCTTACCCAGACTACTACAGAGGTAAATTTGATTCTGAAGCCATGGATCTGCGAGTGGATGGGAAGAACGTAGCCGTAACAAAGGTTAACTGGGACAAGACGAATCGCCTCATTGAACTGATGCCTGCGGAAGCAATTCCTGCAGAAACCCCGGTGGAAGTTGTGTTGTCAAATGTTAAAAATCCCACGTCAGGCGGCATGTACTTCTTCAACGCTCGAATTAGCAGCCCTGGTGGTGTTCCTTTACCCCGTTACATCGGTACTTGGCTCATCTCTATTTCTAGATCTTAAGTCCTTCGACCCACAATCTAAAGCGCTAATACCGCCTTATCAGCCCTGAACTGAGTAGGCGGTATCGTTTACTCCGTAAGGTTTTTTGGCTGCAAGTCGGTAAGTCGTTCACCTGCAAGTTTGCTACTGCCAGGATTTCGATTCAATGAGCAGGAAAAGTGTTAAAACCTTACGCTAGGGTTAAGGCTTGTAGTTTGATTTGAACTGCAAACGTTTAGATTGGCTGCAATACTCAGTTGGCCCTGAACTTTATTGTTCTAATACTTTAGTGGCTGTTAAAACAACCTTGACAACCTCCCGTGTTTCGCCTTGGCTGTCTCCATTGTTGTACAGCCTAGGCCGCTACGTCATCTTGCCTCTTTACTTTGACCAAATCCAAGTCACTGACTGGCAGAATCTACCGATGTCAGGTCCGCTATTGATTGCACCGACTCATCGTTCCCGCTGGGATGCCTTTATGGTTCCCTATGTGGCGGGTCGAGATATTACTGGGCAAGACTTGCGGTTTATGGTCTCCATGGATGAAATGCAGGGCTTCCAGGGCTGGTTTGTCCGACGATTTGGTGGGTTCCCAGTGGATACCAAGCGTCCAACTATTGGCTGCCTGCGTCATGGCGTTGAACTCCTGCAAGCCGGAGAAAACCTAGTAATTTTTCCTGAGGGTAACATTTTCCGGCAGACTCAGGTTCAGCCATTGAAGCCGGGTTTAGCTCGACTAGCTATTCAAGCAGAATCAGATAAACCCAGCCTGGACTTAAAAATTGTGCCGATCAGCATTCACTATGGTCAACCCGTTCCCCGGTGGCGTTGTCATGTCAACATTCGCATTGGACCGCCGCTGAGAGCTGCTGATTATTGTGTAGGTTCCCCCAAGCAGGAGGCACAGCGACTGACCGCCGATCTAGAGCGATCGCTGAAGTCTTTATCAAGTTGTGTTCATGCACCAACTTCTTCAGTACATCCTGGAACTCAAAATTGATGGTTTTCTTAATGGAGCAGTGACTTAAGTAGCAGGCCCCCCAGTCTAATGGTTTTTCCTTGTAGGTGGGGGACCTGAGCTTATTCCGAGTTTGATTCAAAGGTGTATCAACTTGGCTGCCCTTAAGCCGTAGTGTACCGCTGGGCGAGCTGCTGTTGAGCTTGGGACGACTCCTGGGGGTGCTGTAGTAAAAATACCAGTAAGGGATTGCTTTGCAGCTCTCGTCTAAAGAGTCTTCGCAACTCCAGTTCGATTTGAGTCTGCAGCCCTGCCCAATCTATATCAACCTGCCGCTCCATAATCGAGCGAGAAAAGTCCGGCCAGCGATCGTTCAGTACTTGCTCAATCAGTTGAGGCACCTGTCTGTGGAAGCGAGAGCGATCAGGGGAGGTGGCAACACCCATCCAATGAATCTCCGGTTGAGCAACTAACTTACCCGCGAAATCAATTGTGGCTGCGACGGTAATTATCCCATTCTCGGCAAGTTCCTGCCGCTGCTTAATCACACTATCCTGTACAACCCCAGTACGAGTCGCATCAACCAGTTCAACCCCTGCCGTAACCTTACCGGTAACCTGCATTGAGGTTTCAGTGAGCTCTACCACATCCCCGTTGTCGATCACGACAATGTTTGCGGCTGAAATTCCCATAGCCTGAGCCGTCTCAGCATGTTTGACAAGCATCCGATGCTCACCGTGGGCAGGCAGGAAAAACCTGGGGCGAGTTAAGGCAATCATCAGCTTTTGGTCCTCCTGGCAACCATGCCCAGACACATGAATGCCCTGCTCACGACCGTAGATCACCTTGGCACCCTGCTTCATCAGTTCATCAATAATTTTCGTCACTGCAAGGGTGTTGCCTGGAATTGGATTGGCAGAGAAAACAACTGTATCTCCTTGCCGGATCTGTACTTGGCGGTGCTCGCGACGGGTAATGCGAGATAAAGCAGCCATGGGTTCACCTTGAGAACCCGTAGTTAAAATTAAAACATTCTCATCCGGGAGTTGCTGGGCGACGTGGAGCGGTTCAAACAGGCTGTCCTCGCATTGGATATAGCCTAAGTTACGAGCTAAAGCAATCACATTCAGCATTGAACGTCCTAGCACAGTAACCACCCGGCCATGCCTTTTTGCCAGGTCTAAGATCATGTTGACCCGATGAACCGAGGAGGCAAAGGTAGTGACTAGCAAGCGGCCCTGCGCTTGGCTGAAGACTCGATCGAGGTTGGGATATACAGAACGCTCTGAGGGAGTTTGGCCCGGCACTTCAGCGTTGGTCGAGTCACTAATCAGGCAAAGAACCCCCTTCTCACCATGCTCAGCCAATCTTTGAAAATCAAAGTATTCCCCGTCAATGGGGGTGTGGTCAACCTTAAAGTCTCCTGTATGGATCACAACTCCCACCGGCGTATGCAGGGCGATGGTAAAGCTATCAGAAATCGAATGGGTGTTCCGAATAAATTCTGCAAAGAAGGCAGAGCCAATCCGCACAACTTCTCGGGGACGCACACTCTTCAACTGGGTACGGCCAGCAACGCCTGCTTCCTCCAGCTTGCCGCGTAGCAGGGCGATCGCTAGACGGGGACCATAAATGACAGGAATGTTTAGTTGCTTCAGGTGAAAGGCAATGCCCCCAATATGATCTTCGTGACCATGGGTGACAATCATTCCTTTAATTTTGTGCTGGTTTTCCCGCAGGTAAGTCATATCCGGCAGCACAATATTGACGCCATGCATTCCATCGGTGGGAAATGCTAAACCACCGTCTAAAAGGATGATTTCGTCATTGATCTCAAACACGCAGGTATTCTTACCAATCTCGTGCAGTCCCCCTAGGGAAATAAATTTGAGCGCAGACATAGAGGCGTTACTGGTCATGGGCATGTTTAGAACCAATCAAAAAGTGGGTAAAGTCAAAAATATTTGAGGCGATCGGCAGGAAAGCTAAACTCTGTACTTTCAGTAGTCAAATTGTCCTCTGTAAGTTTTTTGGGCGGTCAATTGAAAGCTTTACGATGAATCAGCTAGCAATGTTAAAGATTCAGGATTCATTGAGAGTTGCCTTAGCAACATCACCTGCTAAAACCCGGCACCAGTGCTGGGAAGCTTGAGTGTTTAGAGCAGTGAAAGGTCCCGCAAGACAACCTCTAAGGTTTGCACAACCTCAGCCGATGGGGGACAGAGCGGCGGCCGAGTCTCGCCCAAATTCCATCCCACAAGGTTAAGTGCGGTTTTTACAGGAATCGGGTTGGTCATTGTAAAAAGCGCTCTGAATAGAGGTAGCAGGTTTAAGTGGATCTGGGTAGCGGATTGATTTTGTCCCTGAAAAAAGTCCTGTACCATCTGCTGAAGCTGTTCTCCAACCAAATGACTTGCAACACTCACAACTCCCCGGCCACCCACCGACAGCAACGGCAAAGTGAGAGAGTCATCGCCCGAATAAAGGCTAAATTCCGGGGGAGTCAAGCGTCTAATTTGGCTAGCCTGATCTAGATCACCACTTGCTTCTTTAATCGCGACGATATTAGGCACTTCAGCTAAACGCGCAACGGTTTCTGGCTTCAGGTTTTGTCCAGTACGACCCGGTATGTTATACAACATCAAAGGCAAGTCAGGGACAGCCATCGCAATTGCCTTAAAATGCTGATAAAGACCTTCTTGAGGCGGTTTGTTGTAGTAGGGAACAACCAGCAATGCGCCACCTAATCCTAGTTTAGCAGCCTTCTGGGTTGCAATAATTGCCTCTTGAGTAGAATTAGAACCTGTCCCGGCAATCACGGTTGCTTTCCCGGCTACAGCATTCTGTACAACCTGAAATAGCTCGTACTCTTCCGACCACGTTAGCGTCGGAGATTCTCCGGTGGTGCCACAGACGATTAGGGTATCCGTACCATGGTCACTTAAGTGTACAGCTAGCTTTTCAGCAACTGGGTAATTGACCTGATTTTCTGCTGTAAAAGGAGTAACCATTGCCGTTACTACATGCCCAAAGTTCACCACACTGTTGCAACTCCTTCAAATGCATTCTCTATTTATAAATTGAGGCTGCTAATTCCAGCCCCGATTGCTGATAGTTAAGTAGCTCAGTCAAGTTAAACAGACACTGTTGGCGTTGCAGGTCTTAAGCGGTTACGGGCAACGAGTAATTCAGCAATCTGAACAGCATTGAGGGCTGCGCCTTTGCGAATTTGGTCTCCGCTCAGCCAAAGCTCCAGCCCAGCAGGGTGGGAAATATCCTGGCGAATTCGACCCACTAATATCTCGTCCCGGCCGCTGGCATCGATTGGCATTGGGAAGTAGTTAGCTTGCCAGTCCTCAACCACTGCCACACCTGGAGCATTGCTGAGAATTTCTCGCGCCTTGGCTACGTCAAAGGGTTGGGCAAACTCTAGATTAATTGCCTCCGAATGAGCCCGGAGAACTGGCACCCGGATACAGGTTGAGGTGATCTTTAAGTCATGAACCCCAAAAATCTTCAGGGTCTCATTCACCATTTTCATCTCTTCCGAGCAATAGCCAAGTTCGTTGAAGTCAGAATTGTGGGGAAATATGTTGAAGGCTATAGGA
>JAUJON010000032.1 GCA_030447595.1 Thermosynechococcaceae cyanobacterium YX3bin19 | reverse complement strand
CGGGTTAGAGGTGCGGGTCCGACGGGAATGGGCAAGACAATCGGGGGTGCCACAGCGCGGCTAACGCCGTAACAAACAGCCCGGTACTCCGGTCCCTGAGGCACAAGAATGATCTGAATCGGTAACACAAATGCCTAAATCCTTTGATACTAATATCCAAATGAAGTGAAGTAACCAGACCTTGTCTGTAAAAACTCACTAATTTTCAACCAGCTTGTGCTATCTTCCTCGCAAGATAGTTTAGCAATTGGAAATGAACCAACCTTTATTTCTAGGTCAAAAGTTGACAGGTTAGGTTTGGTTTTGTTGTCCAGTGGTTTTGCTTTGTATGGGGTGTGACGGCTGCATTAGCGGTGTGTAGGAGAGGAGAAAATTGATGGTACCAATGGCGCTTGAATCGACGAGTCAAAGGCAAGCGGAACGCTTTTGCCAGGAGGTTTTGTCGGAGGTTTCACGAACTTTTGCTTTAAGTATTCGCTTTCTGCCCGGTCACCTGGGACGGTCAGTGTTAAATGCTTACTTAATCTGCCGGATTGCGGACACAATTGAAGATGACCCGGTTACTTCAGTTGAGCGCAAAATCCTCTTGTTGGATCGGTTTCTGGAATGTTTCGATAGCATAACAGCAGCAAATAGTTATCCGAAGGTTGTTGAGAATATCACAGGTGAACCTGCCCACGTGCAGTTAGTGCGGCACACCGATCTGGTTTTTGCCATGTTTCGGACGCTGCCGTCGCGATCGCAAGAACGGGTCCGCTATTGGGTCAGTGAAATGGTGCAGGGCATGAAAAAATTTGTCGCCCTGCATCCCCATGGACTGCGGATTCAAACCTTAGAAGAATATAAAGAGTATTGCTACTATGTAGCCGGGACTGTAGGGTATCTGTTGACCGACCTGTGGTACGAACATTCTCCTAACATTGGAGAAGCAGAATATCAAGTCTTACGCCAGCGGTGTAGTGCCTTTGGTGAAGCCCTGCAAACCGTCAACATCCTTAAAGACATCGCCTGGGATGCAGAACACGAAAACTCAATTTATATTCCCCAGCTCACCCTGCAGGAGTGTGGCAGCAGCCATCAAACACTCCTGAGCCCGGAGCACCTATCCCAGAACCACCGGGCCATTGCTGGGCTAATTCAACTGGCCTGGTCGGATTTAGATGAGGCTTTGACCTACTTACTCTCGATTCCCAAGCCAGCCGTTCCGATTCGCCTGTTCTGCATCTTGCCGCTGTTGTTTGCCTATGCAACTCTCCGGGATTTGACTCAATCGACGGCGATGCTGCAGTCGGGGGGAACGGTAAAGATTTCCCGCGCTGAAGTAAAATCCTTGATGGTGATGGGGCCGCTGTCGGTTTTCAGTAATCATAGTGTGCGCTGGCTGGTGGCCCAGGTTCGAGCCAAACCATTTATTCTGGGCTCCAGGTCCTTAGGAACAGCCGTACCGGAGGCATGAAGCAATACTCACTTCAGGAATTCTCAGGACCTGAAGGAGTTTCTGCCATTGCTTCTTCCAGGAATAAAAGCGCCAACCTTCGATAGGTCCTCGGCCCAATGTACTGGGGGTGAACATGCAATCTGTCATACACCCAAACTAGGTTTTCGCCATCGTAGATGCGAATATCTTGAAATAGGCTCTTACACTTGGGTCGCAGGGCCTTAGCAGAATCTAAGGCATCAGTCCAGCGTTCAAACTCTTGGGAAAAGCCACGGGTGACCACTCTAAACATCGGGCTGAAGATACCTTGCCTTACATTGAGCTAGAAGTCCTAGACAGTTAACTGGTTAAACCATTCTCCAAGGCATAACGCACCAACTCTGTGCGACTATTTGTGCCCGTCTTACTAAATAAGCGACTGACGTACTTTTCCACATTGCGGACGCTGGTATCCAACTGGCGAGCAATTTCCTTATTCATTAAACCGTTGGCGACTAAGTTCAAAACACTTTGCTCTCTCGGAGTCAGGTCTATTTTGACAGTCGGTGACGCTTGCAGCAGCGCCCCCCGTTTGGTCAACAGCGATTTAATTTCAGCAATTTGACTCGCTAAATCAGTAATATCTGGTTTATCCCCTTCTGAAGCAGCATTGGCAGCTCGGCGTTCCAAGAGATTTTCGACAATCGCCACGAGCTCATCTGGATCAAAGGGTTTGGGAAGATAAGCGTCTACCCCAGCCTGATACCCTTGAATTCGGTCTGAGGTCATCCCTCTAGCGGTCAAAAATATCACTGGTAGGTTGCGAAACCGCAGATCTTGGCGCATCTGGGCCAAAAACTGGTAACCATCAACCTGGGGCATCATGATGTCAGTAATCACCAAGCCAGGCGAGAGTTCTTCAAGCCGCTGCCAACCTTCCTGGGCATTGGCAGCAACATCAACCGTAAAACCGCTGTCTTCCAGGTAAGCCTGAACAGCTTCCCGCAATCCAGGTTCGTCATCTACTAATAGTAAACGTTCTGCCATTGACCGTCCCTAGCACCTCTTTTCATCACTTTAGCGAGATTTATATCGGCTGTAGTAGGATGAGATTTCTCTCAGACAGTGTAAAGAGCTGGTGATCTCCTATGCAGCTTCAATTTATCCCGGTAGAGGAATTTTATTTTGCCTTGACCTTGGCGGTAAGAACTTTAGAGGAAATCAGCCACCCCGGTCTCGTTGAGCAGATGCGATCGCGGCTACAAGAGCAGTGTGGTCAGCCCTCTACAGTTGCAGCAGCTCAGCAAAATACCTTCAGCTATGTGTTTCGGGTGGAAGGTTATGATAACAGTCCGGCGCAACAACTAATTGTCTCCATCGGTGACTGGCAGGACAAATTACGCTTGAGCAGCGACTACGGCTGGGTTTTAGATCAAGACCGGAAACCTGTTCGTACAGAAAAATTTGCTCAGCGAAGCGAATTTACCCATATCCTGCGGTCACACTTACAGAACTGGTTACAAGTTCCGCTCACCGATAGCTCCCAAGGATAGGAACTGACCCGGTGAAATTTGTGTCAAAGTATATTTCAAGGGCTAGTTTTTTGCAAGAAGTGTGAGGAGTAGAAATGGCAGTTCATCTCAAGCAAGCGATTGAAGTCGGTAAGTACTTGGTGACACAGCGGCTGCTGGGCCGTAAGCGCTTTCCCCTGGTCTTGATGCTAGAACCCTTATTCCGGTGTAACCTTGCTTGCTCCGGTTGTGGCAAGATTCAGCATCCTACGGAAATTCTCAAAATGCACTTAAGCCCGGAAGAGTGCTTTGCCGCTGTAGAGGAGTGTGGGGCTCCAGTTGTTTCGATTCCAGGTGGCGAACCTTTACTACATCCGCAAATCAGTGAAATTGTTCAGGGACTGGTGGAGCGCCGCAAGTTTATTTACCTGTGTACGAATGGGCTGCTGCTAGAGCGGAGTCTCGACAAGTTTCAGCCCTCTCCCTACCTCAATTTTAGCGTGCACCTAGACGGGTTGCGGGAACACCATGACCGCTGCGTAGACCGTGAGGGTGTCTTTGATAAAGCAGTTCAGGCGATTCGAGCTGCCAAAGCTAGGGGATTTCGCGTGACAACGAACACCACGATTTTTGAGGGTGCTGATCCTCAAGAGATGCAGAAATTCTTCGATTTTGTCAGCTCTCTCAACGTGGATGGCATGATGGTGTCTCCTGGCTATAGCTACGAGTGGGCACCGGATCAAGACCACTTCCTCAAACGGGAGCAGACGCAGACCCTATTCCGGGAAATTTTTGCTCCCTACAAAGCCGGTCAGAAGCGTTGGAACTTCAACCACAATCCCCTATTTCTTGATTTTCTCACCGGGGAAAAAGACTACGAATGTACGCCTTGGGGCAGCCCCAGTTATAGCGTTTTAGGCTGGCAAAAGCCTTGCTACCTGTTGAATGAGGGGCACTACAAAACGTTTAGAGAGCTACTAGAATCTACTGACTGGAGCAACTATGGCCGCGCTAGTGGTAATCCCCAATGCGCTGACTGTATGGTTCACTGTGGCTATGAACCGACTGCAGCAACCGACGCGATGCAGCCGGCAAACCTGACGCGGGCAGTCAGTAGTCTCTTTGGCTGATTCTAAAATGAGGAATACCCTATTGAAGCCTTAAGGTTCCTATGGCCGCCAAAGTTGAGATCTACACCTGGAGCACCTGTCCCTTTTGCCTGCGGGCCAAGGATCTGCTGGAAGAGAAGACCGTCGAGTTCACTGAGTACAACATTGATGGAGACGAAGCCGCCCGGTCTAAAATGGCTCAACGCGCCAAGGGACGCCGCACGCTGCCTCAGATCTTCATCAACGACCAGCATGTGGGTGGCTGTGATGACCTGCATCGGCTGGATTACCAGGGAAAACTAGACGAACTGCTACAAACGGGCTAGCTTAGCAGTATGCTTATGGCTTGTGGTGGGCTGAGCTGTCTCTATAAATTGTGAAGACGGCTCGGCTGGGCTGCAAGTCAAATTTTGACTGGGAAGGTGTCCCCTTGAAGCTTGCGTTTATCATTGATCCAATTGCAAGGCTTGATCCGGGCCATGATACTAGCGTGGCCTTTATGGAGGCAGCGCAAGAGCTAGGCCATGAAGTCTGGATCACCCAGATTGATCACCTCAGTATCGTTGGGTCGAAGGCCTGGGCGCGGCTAGAGCCAGTCAGTCTTAAGCCGGTCGAGTTGGTCGAAGGGCGTTGGATTGCTGTGGAGCAGTGGTATGCCTTGGGTTTACCCCAGCTCCTGCCCCTAGAGAGCATGGACGTGGTGTTAATGCGTAAAGACCCGCCCGTTACCATTGCCTATCTCTACGCCACCTACATCCTCGACTACATTGACCCCCAAAAGACTCTGGTGATCAACGCCTCGAGGGGTCTACGAGACGCGAACGAGAAGATGTATGCCCTCCAGTTCAGGGAGGCAATTCCAGAAACCATCGTCAGCCCGGATAAGGCTGTGATCCGGCAGTTTACCGAAGAAAAAGGTGCCGCCGTCTTAAAGCCACTGGAGGGCAAGGCCGGAGAGGGTGTCTTGCTGCTCAATCCCAGCGATCGCACCCTCAACTCCCTGATTGAAGTCAGTACCCGGCGGGGGCAAATTCCCGTGATGGTGCAAATCTATCTTCCTGCTGCTCAGGAGGGGGATAAGCGGATTATCTTACTGAATGGGGAGCCAATTGGGGCAGTAAACCGCGTTCCTACCGGTAGTGAGTTTCGGGGCAACATGGCAGCAGGGGGCAGTGTGGTTCGCAGCAGGTTAACCGAGCGAGAACGCCAGATCTGCAGCCAGCTGGCGCCGACATTGCAACGAGATGGCCTAGTTTTCGTTGGTATTGATATTATTGGCGGCTATTTAACGGAAGTGAATGTGACCAGTCCTACCGGCGTACGAGAAATTGATCGCCTGGATAATACACGTTTGGGGTATCGGGTGATTGAGTGGCTGGCCCAAATGCAACGTAAAGGTGGGGAAATCTAATGTCATCAATGATTCTAGTGACCGGCGGTGCGGGCTACATTGGTTCCCATACAGTCTTGGCCCTGAAGCAGGCTGGCTACTCTGTGGTTGTCTTAGATAATTTAGTCTATGGCCACCAGGATTTAGTAAACACAGTCCTTCAGGTTGAGTTTGTGCCGGGGGACATTGGCGATCGCGCGCTCCTCGACCAAGTTTTTGCTCGGTATCCGATCCAGGCGGTGATCCACTTTGCCGCCTATGCCTACGTGGGGGAATCCGTCAGCGATCCCGCCAAGTACTACCGCAACAACGTGGTAGGAACCCTAACGCTCCTGGAGGCGATGGTGCAGGCAGGAGTAAACAACATGGTCTTTTCCTCCACCTGTGCCACCTACAGGGTACCCAAGCAAGTGCCGATCCCAGAAGATCATCCCAGAATCCGATTAATCCCTACGGGGCTACCAAGCTGATGGTGGAGCGAATATTAGCTGATTTTGACCAAGCCTATGGGCTGCGATCAGTGCGCTTCCGCTACTTCAACGCAGCAGGTGCTGACCCAGAGGGACGCCTAGGGAAGACCACAATCCGGAAACTCACTTAATTCCCCTGGTATTACTCACCGCCCTGAGCCAACGAGAGCATATTTCAATTTTTGGTACTGACTACGATACTCCAGACGGTACCTGCGTGCGGGACTACATCCACGTTACGGATCTGGCTCAAGCTCACGTGCAGGGATTGGACTATCTCCTTCAAGGAGGAGCAACCGAAGTCTTTAACCTGGGTAACGGTAGTGGCTTCTCGGTGCGGGAGGTCATTGACACCGCTAAAGCAGTTACAGGTAAACCCATTCCTATTATTGAAGCAGAGCGGCGACCTGGAGATCCAGCGGCACTTGTGGGCCAGCTCTGGCAAAGCTCAAAAAGTTCTGGGCTGGCAGCCTCAATACTCAGACCTGTCAGTAATTTTAGACCATGCCTGGCGCTGGCACCAGCAACGTCATCGTTACAACTGGAATAAAGACCTGTCATGGAAGCAGCCTATTCTTAGTTGGCATAACTGTAGTGCTAGTGAAGCCAGAGATGGCTGGTGGAGACTGTCGGGAAAAATCCAAGCGGTCTAGAGAAACACGACAACGTTTTGTTCTGTCTAGGCTTGCAAGCTTTACCAGAAGACGGTAGCCTGCACAAGTTATCCATTGCTTCGGTTCGCAGAACAATTTCAGCTTGTGGGGGAGATCTCAGGATGAAAACGTTAAAAGTCCAGACGCTACGTGGTCCTAACTACTGGAGCAGTCAACACCCAAAGCTGGTGGTCTTCCTGCTCGATTTGGAGGACCTGGTAGACAAGCCCCTCCAACAACTTCCTGGCTTCTTAGAGCGCTTAACCATGCTGCTACCGAGTCTCGGCCAGCCTGACAGTGATTCTCATCGCTGTATCCAGTACCTCAGCCAGCAGGGCATGACGATCGCCCACGGGGTAGAACGGATTGCCCTGGTTCTGCAACAACTTGCCGGCATGGCTGTCGGATTTGGTCATACCCAAGCAATCCAGGTTCCTGGCGTTTACCAGGTTGTTGTCGAATACCTGAATGAGGCCGCAGGTCGCTACGCTGCGCGGGCGGCGGTCCGATTATGCCAAAGCATTGTGGATACAGGTAGCTATCCCCGGTGGGAGTTGGAGCAGGATTTGCGGGATCTGAGGGAACTTTGGGCTGAGGCCAGCCTCGGTCCCAGTACGGAGACCCTGGTTGCAGCCGCTGAAGCGCGGGGAATTCCCTGGCTGGCTTTAAGTGCTCGCTCAATGATCCAGTTGGGGTATGGGAAATATCAAAAGCGCATCCAAGCCACGCTTAGCGATCGCACCGGTATTTTAGGGGTTGAACTAGCCAGCGACAAGGAAAGTACTAAAAAAATTCTTCAAGCAGCAGGGATTCCAGTCCCACAGGGAACGGTAATTTATTATCTGGATGAATTACCAGAAGCTGTGGCAGCGATTGGGGGATTTCCAATTGTCATCAAACCGCTCAACGGCAACCACGGGCGGGGTATTACCCTGAACATTGACTCCTGGGACCTAGCCGAAGCAGCCTACAACTCAGCCAAAGATATTTCTCGGGGGGTAATCGTCGAACATTACTATCCAGGATGTGACCACCGGGTTCTCGTCGTCAACGGCAAGGTGGTAGCGGTTGCAGAGCGGGTCCCTGCCCATGTTGTCGGAGATGGCAAGTCCACCATTAAAGAACTGATTGAATCGACAAATCAGGATCCGCAGCGGGGAGAGGGTCACGAGAAGGTGCTAACTCGCATAGAAATAGACTACACCACCCGAAAGTCCTTAGCGCGAGAAGGGTACACCCTGGAGACTGTATTACCCCCCGGGAAAGTCTGTTACCTGCGGGCCACAGCAAACTTAAGCACTGGTGGAACGGCCATTGATCGCACCGAAGACATCCACCCTGAGAATATCTGGCTAGCTGAACGAGCGGCTCAAATTATTGGCTTAGATATTGCCGGAATTGATATGGTCACTGCCGACATTTCCCGACCCTTAAGGGAAGTAAACGGTGCCGTGGTGGAAGTGAACGCTGCCCCTGGATTGCGGATGCATAGCTGCCCCAGTCAGGGAACCCCCCGTAACGTCGCTGAACCGATATTAGATATGCTGTTTCCCCCTGGCACTCCTAGCCAAATTCCCATCATTGCGGTCGCCGGTAGCCAGGGGAAAACAATCACGACTCAGCTCATTGCCCAGATCTTCAAGCAGACCCAGCAGACCGTTGGCTACACGACATCCACGGGGACATATATCAATGACTTTACAGTCGACCACACCTTGGGGCGGCAAAATACCCAGGTGATTCTGCAAGATCCCACAGTAGAGGTTGTGGTGCTAGAGACTGCCGCTCGCGAAATCCTCCAGTCTGGTTTGAGTTTTGCTGCCTGTGACGTTAGCGTCGTCTTAAATATTGCCAGCGATCCCGGCGGGGCTGGTGAGATGACAGCAATGGAAGTCCGCCTCAATAGTGTAGTGGCCAGTTCAGCCGTGCCCAGTGGCTATGTTGTGCTTAACGCCGATGAGCCACAGATTGCCGCGATGGGAAAACGAGCCCGGGCCCAAGTCGCTTATTTCACACTGAATCCAGGGAACCCGCTAGTGCAAGCTCACATTCAGGAAGGGGGATTGGCCGCGATTTACGAGAATGGCTATCTGGCAATTCTCAAAGGAGATTGGCAGCTGCAGATTGAGAGAGCTGCCAACATTCCCTTAACGAGGGGTAGACAGCCATCCTGCATGCTTGGTAACCCTCTCGCTGCCAGTCTCACTCCCTTTGTGCAGGGTGTCCGCGTCGAGGAGATTCGAGCAGGGCTCACTTCGCTCTCTCCAGCAGCCGAGAGCCAGCTAACACCCACCACTCAGAGGACGATGCTCCACCAGCACCCGATACCTCTCACTTAGTAGTGGGGCAATTCCCACAAGACAACCTATTGATTTTGTCTGCAAACCATCGAGCGGATGACCACCAGCCAGAAACACTATCACAGCAGCCGTCTGGCCATCTTGAAGGCTCATTCACTCAAACGCCACTACCCGCAGGGCAGCAAAATTTGCACCAAGCAGGGCAATCCGGCCCAGTGCTGCCATATCAGCCTGTTTCAGAGCCAATGACTCCCTGCAAGATCGGCTAACCGCTGTTGAGCAGCAGTTAGCACAACTGCAGGCATCAGCTTTAGAGCCAGACCCACAAGCAACTAACCTCGTAGTCCCAGAGGGCTTAGCCTCGGGCAGAGTGTGCCGGAGCACCCCCTGGAACAGAACCACCCGCTGCCCTTGCTCAAGAAACTGGCTAAACCTGCAGGCAAAGGGTTGCTGATCTCGGTGGGGTTGACTGCCGGAATGTTGCTGTTGGCCTCAGTCAGCCGGACTTTCATGCCGATGACCTTACCAGTACTCGATCAACCCTCAATTAGCTTGCCACGGAGCCAAAGTTGAGGAGCGCGACACCCCGGTTTAGTATCCTCCCCAGAGGCCGGCTGCAAAACTGGGTACCTACAGTCAAGCTGTGGTGTACCATCGTGAAATAATGCTGTAGGTTAGTTTTCTATTCATCCACTTGTACTCAACCACAGACTATGAAGTCTTACCTTGCTGCAGCAATTCAAATGACCAGCCTGCCCGACCTGAGCAAAAATTTAGCCCAGGCCGAAGAATTCATCGAACTAGCTGTTCGGCAAGGAGCCGAGTTAGTTGGCTTACCTGAAAACTTCTCGTTTTTAGGCGATGAAGTGGCAAAAATTGAGCAGGCAGAAGTAATTGGTCGTGAGAGCGAACGATTTCTCAAAACCATGGCCCAGCGATTTCAAATCACCATTTTGGGTGGTGGCTTTCCGGTACCCGCTACGGGTGGCAAGGTTTATAATACAGCGCTACTGGTTGATGCGACTGGGCAAGAACTAGCTCGTTACGAGAAAGCTCACTTATTTGACGTCGACTTGCCAGATGGTAATACCTACCATGAGTCCCAAACCGTGCTAGCTGGATCACGCATACCCCCTATCTATGCCTCGAAAGAGCTTGGCGGTATTGGGTTATCAGTGTGCTACGATGTCCGCTTTCCTGAGCTCTACCGCTCTATGACTCAAGCAGGTGCAAATGTTTTATTCGTACCTGCTACCTTTACCGCTTACACGGGCAAATACCACTGGCAGGTCCTGCTGCAGGCCCGAGCCATTGAAAACACGAGCTATGTCATTGCCCCGGCTCAGGCTGGTTGGCATAATTCCCGGCGTCAGTCCCACGGTCATGCCATGATTGTTGATCCCTGGGGAGTCATCCTAGCAGACGCCGGCGATCGCCCAGGCGTGGCGATCGCGGCCATTGAACCCGTCCGCTTAGAACAGGTTCGGCGGCAAATGCCCAGCTTACTCCACAGGGTTTTTAGCTAAAAATCTCCCTGGTTTTCTTCACTTGGCTACAGAAAAAAAACCTTAGAACAATTACAGTGGACAGCATGATTTCTTGGTCACCCATGCTTTATTTCAACATTTGGAACGGCCACGCTTCTGACCCACTGAGCCTCTTTCTCATGCCCTTATTGGCCGCCGCCACACCGACACAGGCAGGTTCAACCACAGAGGAAAGTGGTCCCTTGATCTTAGCCGGGGTATTGTTAAGCCTAGTCGTGATCTATTTGGCCAGTAAAATTGGCGGTGAGGTCTGTTCCCGGATCAACCTGCCGCCGGTTTTGGGAGAACTGGTTGGCGGCGTTGTGGTGGGGATTTCAGTGCTCAATCTTCTAGCTTTTCCGGAATCGGCCACAGACGGCACCCAGACTCCACTAGTGACGTTTCTGCAAAGGACTGCCGGCACAAGCCCAGAAACAGCGAGCGCCGCGTTTCACAGCTTCAGCGAGGTTATTTCCGTCCTGTCTGAGCTGGGAGTTGTAATTCTGTTGTTTGAGATTGGCCTGGAATCAGACCTGCAAGAACTCATCCGGGTCGGTCCCCAGGCGGCGATCGTCGCCATCGTCGGTGTAGTTGTCCCGTTTATCGCTGGCACTTTGGGGTTGATTTCGCTCTTCGGAGTCCCGCAGGTACCTGCTATTTTTGCCGGAGCAGCTCTCACGGCTACCAGTATTGGAATTACTGCCAAGGTGCTGGCAGAACTCCAGCACCTGAGCTCCAAGGAAGGTCAAATTATTATCGGCGCAGCGGTTTTAGATGACATCTTAGGCATCATCATTCTGGCTGTGGTAGCCAGTTTAGCCAAAACAGGCGAGATCGAGGTGAACAACGTCTTGTACCTGGTGGTTAGTTCGGCAGTTTTTCTCATCGGCACCATTGTCTTGGGCCGCTTTCTCAGTCCCTATTTTGTCGCCCTAGTGAATCGACTGAAGACGCGGGGCGAACTGCTGATCTCCTCTTTGATCTTTGCTTTTGTGTTGTCCTACGTTGCTTCCGTGATTCATCTAGAGGCAATTTTAGGGGCCTTTACGGCTGGTTTAGTTCTAGCTGAGACTGAGAAACAACAGGAATTGGAAGAGCAAATCATCCCTATTGCCGACATGCTGACGCCAATTTTCTTCGTCACTGTCGGGGCTAAGACTGATCTCAGTGTTTTAAACCCAGCGGTGCCTAGTAACCGCGAAGGGCTGGCGATCGCGGCCTTTCTCATCGTTGTAGCGATCTTGGGTAAAGTCATCACGGGCTTTGCGGTATGGGGTCAGCCCCAGCTTAACCAGTTGGCAATTGGCGTCGGCATGATTCCTCGGGGTGAAGTGGGTCTTGTGTTTGCGGGAGTCGGGTCAGCCAGTGGGGTACTGAGTGCTCCTTTAGAAGCGGCAATCATCGTCATGGTCATCTTGACCACCTTTGTGGCACCGCCACTACTGCGCCTCGTTTTTCAAGAGGGTGCTCCAGTTGTGACTGCCGCCCAACCGGAGACTATCCCTTCCGGAAATTCAGAGGCTTTTACCTTGCCAACGCCTATGACACAATCCGAAAATGTTGAAGCCAAGCAAGATTAAGCGGAGGCTGAAACTTCGCGAGTGACCTATACGTCGCAGTTCCAGGGTTAACTTCTGCTGACCTCATTACTCGGTACTTGAGGAGTACAACCTAAAAGACGAAGCAGTTTTGGCTAATCCAAGAGACAATTTCCGTTAGTTTGCCTGCCTCAATCCAGGCTTGGGATATGAATAGACGCGGGTTGCAAACATCTATATATCAGGTGTGACTTGTCTACTCCCACCTGTGTTGATCAAAAGTATTCTCATCAAATCTGGCTTGCTGGATAACGGAGATTTTAGGTCAAACGCGAAACCAAGCAAGGAGACATTGCTTTGAGACTACACTGGCTATTACCCAGTTTGGGTGCTTTTTTACTTTCTGGGACCGCTGAGGCAGCCCGGCTCCAAGATTGGCGCTTTGATGCCAATCAAAATCAGCTAAACTTCACCACTGATGAGGGAGTTCAACCAAGAGCACAGTTAATTGGCAATCCCACCCGGTTGGTGATTGATTTGCCAGGAATACTCTTAGGGCAACCTGCTCTTCAGCAAAGCATTGGCACGACGATTCGGTCTGTTCGAGTTGGACAGTTTAACCGCCAGACAACGCGCATGGTAGTTGAGCTAGCCCCGGGTTACACCTTTAACCCTCAGCAAGTCCGGTTTCGCAGTGAATCACCGACTCGCTGGTCTGTTCAGCTGCCTAGGCCCCAGCCCCTGGTCCAGGCAGCTCCCACATACCCCGTTACGAGTAGTCCCAAGTCAGTGCCGAGCGGACCTGTGGTGGTCACAGGCGCGAAAACTCAAATTAACAATATTCGCGTCACCCCCGATGGACTGTTTGTTGACACGAGTGGCAGCGCTCCGGAAGTTGAGGTAACCCGTAGTCGTGGTAAGAAACAAATCAATATTAATCTTGAGGGAGCAGCACTTGGTTATCGTTTAACCGATACCGCTTTTGCCATTAATCAATTTGGCATTGGTCGGCTGCAAGCAACTCAAATTCAGACCTCTCCGCCCGTTGCTCGCATCGCCTTGGAAGTTGCTCAAAATAGTCCGGATTGGCAGGCTAGCGTCAGCCGTTTCGGTGGCGTTATTGTCTTGCCTAAGGGTGGCGTTGCTGCTCTACCTTCAGGGAGCCGGCCAAGGAACAGCTTTAGCTTGTTGCCACGATCAAGTCCAGCAGCAGTGCAGCGGCAATTGCCACCGCTATCCAGCCGTCCCAGGCCGGTTCCAGATCAGCCGGTGATTATTCCCGTTCCTCCGGCCCAGGTCTCACGCTCATTTCCCCCTGTTGCCTCACCTGCGCCACTCCCGCCCGTAGCCAATCCCGTCTCCCCGCCCCGTCAGCTCCCCACTGGGCGGACCATTGTGGTGGTGGATCCTGGGCATGGTGGCTCTGACCCTGGGGCCATTGGGATTGGTGGCTTGCGAGAAACCAACGTAGTGCTTCCCATTGGCCTGGAGGTGGCGAGGCTTTTAGAACAAAGCGGTGTCCAGGTTGTCTTGACGCGCTCTGACGAACGAGCTGTCGGTTTATCACCTCGGGTTGCCTTGGCCGAGGGGGTGAATGCAAATGTTTTTGTCAGCATTCATGCGAATGCAATTAACTTAAGCCGCACAGATATTAGTGGGCTGGAGACTTACTACTATGGCAGCGGTGGGCGCTTGGCCCAATTGATTCATAACAGTATTCTCCAAAGTGTGGGTGTGCGCGATCGCGGCGTGCGACGGGCAAGATTTTTTTGTGTTGCGGAAGACCTCCATGCCTTCAGTGCTAGTTGAAACAGGTTTTGTTACGGGCGCAGAGGACCGTGATCTTATCTGATATCGCTCCCCTGTTAGCGTATCCTTCCTACAATAGCCATATGTCAGCGGCGATCGCACGGTGAATACTACAGTAATTGAAAATCAGTCCCTAACCGTTGCCGTCCAAAGTTACTCTGGTGCCCAACCACTAAAGTATTTCCAGTAAACCGGTCTGAGGGAAAGATTTTAAGGAACAATGTTTGAAAGATTTTCAGTATGAGGAGAAGATCGCGCATGGCTAGAATGAGTCATTTGCCCCTAATGTCATCCAGTGCTGGCATGGCTATTCCTGGGATGCAACAAGCCAGAATCGGGGTTTTTGACAGCGGTGTGGGAGGCCTAACAGTTTTGACGGAACTAGAGCGACAGCTCCCTCACGAATCTATTCTCTACTTTGGCGACACCGCCAACCTACCCTATGGCACTCGTTCTCAAGCAGAAATTCTACAATTTGTTCGCCAGATTCTCACCTGGATGGTCGATTCAGCAGGAGTCAAGATGGCAATCATGGCCTGCAACACCAGTTCAGCCTTAGCGCTTGAAGCCGTTCGTTCTGAGTTTAATATTCCCGTTCTCGGGGTGATCCTGCCGGGCGCGCACGCTGCGGTAGAGCACGGTAGACGCATCGGTGTAATTGCTACCCCTGCGACTGTGCAGAGCGACAGCTATCGCCGGGCGATTTGGGAAATTGCTCCAACCGTTCAGGTTTGGCAGGTTGGCTGTCCCGAATTTGTCCCTTTAATTGAGCGCAACTGCATCCGTGACCCGTATACTGTCAAAGTTGCCCAGCAATACCTACAACCTTTGCTGCAACAACAGATTGATACGCTGGTCTACGGCTGTACGCACTATCCGCACCTAGCTCCAGTGCTGCAGACAATTCTGCCACCGGCTGTACGCTTGGTTAATCCAGCAGTGCCTGTCGTGGTTGCTGCTGCCCAAACGCTCCAACTCCTAAAAATTCATAACACCTTAGCAGCACAGCCCACTCAGTTCTACGTCAGCGGCTGTCCAGAGCAATTTGCCCAAGTTTCTGTGCAGTGGCTTGGCTATATTCCTGCGGTAGAACAAGTTTCTTTCCCTGCTGTACCTGTCGATTCGACCAACCCACTTCTCCGCTGAGGTCAGTCTTCAGCCAGCCTAGTGCCAAAACTGCCGTTACGGCTCAGTAGCCTCAAGAAAAATTACATCTGACCTTGTACTTCATGTGAGTGAGAACTGCTGTATTAGGTGAAAAGTAGTTGGATTAGCAGCATTAGGATGCTAGCGACTCTAGCTGCGGCAATCCATCTTCAGAAAGTGTTTGAATCGAGGCCAAGCCTCAACAATGGAGACGTGGTAGGAAGAGGCTTAGAAGATGGGACGAAAACTCGTGCTCTGGTTCGTGTGGTTTGGATTCATTGTCTACGTGCTGCTATTTGCCCCGCCGCTGCAACCAGACACCTTTCAACCGGCTCAAACCTTGCTCGCAGGACAACTACCGAGGATTAATCCAGTGATTTTGTCGTTGTTCAGCATGGTTGGCATCTGGCTACTGATTTACAGTTGCCTGATTTTCGCCGATGGCAGGATGCAGAGATTGCCTGCCTGGGCTTTTATGTTGGCATCTGTGGGAACGGGGACTATCGCACTGATTCCTTACCTGGCACTACGCGAGCCGAATCAGAACTTTTCTGGACTGAAGGACTCGTGGTTGGAGTTGCTAGACTCGCGATCAACCGGAGCCATACTGACGATTAGCACCCTGATTCTACTTGCCTACGCCTTAGTCTTTGGAGACTGGTCTGGCTTTGTACAAGAGTTTCAAACAAATCGTTTCATTCACGGTATGAGTCTGGCGTTTTGCCTATTTTGTCTGCTGTTTCCCTATCCAACGCTGCTGAGTGATGATATGGCGCGGCGTGGCTTGACGAGTGATTCTCGGTTCTTTTGGCTAGTTGCCCTCGTACCCTCGTACCGTTGTTTGGCCCACTGGCGTACCTGTGCCTACGTCCGCCGCTATTGGCATTTAGAACGACCTAGGTTGCTGATGCCCCTAGCAAAGGAGCCGGTAGCGCCAGGAATCTCAGAGACGCGATAGGGCCTGCAAGGTAGTAATAGTGGATGGTGGGCTGAGAAATGCCTGCATTTACCTAAACGCTGGGTCTAGCTGGGGCAGAGGCACTTGAGTGAGCCATGTTCCAGTCAGCTTCAGAACGTTCGCCCGGCTTGCGGAGCCTGTAATACTTCGTCTCATCGCTTACGGATTGCCTTCGACTTCCGCAACGTTTAGTTGACAGCGCCCCTCTGTCTTGCAGGCAATCCGCCGCTGGCGCTCAGCAGCGATTGAAGCTAAATCTGGCCGTCCCGTGAGGGTGAGCCGCCAGCGTGCCCAAACCCCATACAGCGCGTCAACCATCGGACCAATAATAGGCCACTTCGTAGCGGCATAGATCCACCCCATACCCAGGAGCTCGTAGACTCGCCGAAAGACCACCACGTTTTTGATCACGGTGCCATCAGGAAGTACCGCATGAATTCGCCCCATTGCCGCTTCGAAGTCAACCCCCCCATGCGCTTTGGGGGCGTAGTTGTCATCCAAAATATCGACAAATGCCACCAAACCTCGTCCAGCATCCCGTTTTTTCAAGAAGTTAACCTCTCTCAGGCACAAGGGACATTCACCGTCGTAGAGTAACTCGATCTGCCACGACACCGCAGTCGACCGTTGGGTTGAAACTTCAACAGATTTTTGGAACTCAGTCTTTGCAGAAGCCATAGACACTTTCAATCCAAATTATTTCCCTGAGTGAAAAGACACTTCTAATATTTTAAGAAAATTAACAACTCCGCGCTTCCAGGGTCAGAACCGAGCACCCGCTTCGAGGTGGCATCGCCCAAGGGCCACCAGCTAAACAGGATATCCAACGGCTTTGCTACCCAGCCCATCGTATAGATTCAGCATTCGTTCCCGCCAGACATACACTGGATCGTCGACCTCTAACAGTTTCAGGGAAGAAATGCACCGTGCCCACTGGAGTCTGCCAAATACAATGTGATCGGCAAAGTTTGGTTGAACGCCAGCGAGAAAAGACTGGGAGCTTAGGGCTTCTCGCAGCGGCGTCATGCTGGTCCGAAATTGCCCCAATCTATCCTCTTGCTCCCTAGATAAGTCTTCTAGAGGCTTCCCCGAGCGTGCTTCCCAGGTTTGTTTAATGTAGGGCTGGTCCTTCTCACGCAGGTGATGGAAAACATCTAGGGCCAGCAGGGGAAACATGATAGGTGTAACTACCCGCTCATCCCAGTGTTTGACAAATAGTGCCAGTGCCCGTGCTTGGGAACACTCGAATAAGGCTGGACGGTTGGGATAGGTAGCGTCTAGGTAGTTGGCGATCGCCCAGGAGTCGCACACGCTTCTTTCCCCATCGACAATAACTGGCACCTTGCCCTGCCCAGAGAAGGCGATCGCTTCTTTTTCTGTGAAGTACCAGGGAATTGTTTCAACCTCTAATTGCTTGTGGGCTAGCGCCATCCGCACCCGCCAGCAATAGGGACTAAACCGTCGATTTGCCTCTGCCCCTGCCAAGTCATATAGTTTGATGGGCATCACTTAAACCTACCTCCAATCGCCACCCCAAGGGGTGTTTTGATCATCAGGGTACATGAGAAAGAACTTTCGCGTTCGTGGTAACCTCATTCAGCGCTTAAGCAGCTTGTTTCAATGTCAAAGACACCAACCCCTCGCGTCATTCTAGAAACGTTACTTCCTCAGCTCAAACTAGCAGCAGCCTATGCCCGCTTCCTGCAACCAAGGATCGCTGCCCTCCCTGCTAAAGAGCCAGGAGAAAACTTCTTTGCTGCGGCTTTGACTCATGCAGATCTCTCGATTCAGAATCTCGTAGAAGTTGCCCTTTTGGGGATGTTTCCCCAGATTCGCTTTTACGGAGAAGAGCACGAGAAATCTTACAACACTCAATATTTTCGGGCGATCGATCTGGGCCCCCAAGACGATTACCTGATCACGCTTGATCCTATTGACGGGACCCAGTTTTATCTTGATGGGCATTCGAACTATCAAATTATTTTGAGTATCCTGAACCGGGATGACTTTGAAGTGGTGATTGCGATTTCCCCGGCCCAAAACACCTACTACTATGCAGTTCGGGGCGAAGGTGCTTTCAGGGGCACGCTAGAGTTAGATCTAGAGTCCTGTAGCCCTTTACGAGTTGGGCAAGCAAAACCGACCGTGCTTTTGGGGTGGGGCCTAGAGGGACTGACAGCAAAATTGCCAGAGCACTATAAAGTGATAGCTGTAGCAACTGCTTACTCAAAGAACGTGCAAATTCCTAATCTCAACGGCATTTTTAGTGGGGAGTTAAGCGGAGCAGTCATCAGCTCTGGCAAGTTCATCGACGGAGCTGCCCTGGCCTTTCTCGCAAGGGAAGCAGGCTTTATCGTTACCACGCTCGACGGGTCTTCCCTGCCACCTCTATATGCCTGTGAGGATTATCAACTACCTGGACTGATAGTGTCTGCATCAACGTCGGTGCATCAACACCTGTTAGAGGCTGTGCAAAGTTGAACGGGTGGAGAACAAGCCAGCATGAATACTTGAGCTCTTAATCTTCGACTGCACCTACTTTTAGCCTGGTCTCAGCTTCGTTACTTACCTCCTCAGTGCTCAACTCGAAGCAGTGCACTCTGCACCAATTTAGCTAGCGTGACAGTGCCGCTCAAACCGAGAATTGTGCAGAAATCACATTGTTAAGGCTACTCGTTATGACTATGATTAAGAGAAGTCGAACACATAACGTGTTCGACTTAGAGAAAAATCGGCTAGTCTTTAGCGCAGTGGAAAACAAGACTAAAATGGACGAGTTAAATAACGAAGAGGGAATTCTAACAAACCGCCAGGTCACCCAATATACGACAACCAGAACACGCGGACTGTGGGTGATAGGGGTCCTACGGTCCTTGAAAACTACAACTTCCTAGAAAGATCACCCACTTTGATCGTGAACGCATCCCGGAGCGCGTTGTTCATGCACGAGGAGCTGGTGCTCACGGTTATTTTGAAGCTTACGGTTCTATAGGCGACGAACCAGTGAGTAAATACACCCGCGCCAAGCTTTTCCAAGAAAAAGGCAAAATCACGCCTGTATTTATCCGGTTTTCAACCGTCATTCACGGTGGTCATTCACCCGAAACACTACGCGATCCACGGGGATTTGCGATCAAGTTTTACACGAAGATGGCAACTGGGATCTGTTAGGAAATAACCTTAAAGTCTTTTTTATTCGAGACCCGATGAAGTTTCCCGATCTGGTTCATGCCTTCAAACCAGACCCTGTCACGAACCGGCAGGACCCCAACCGTATATTTGATTTCATTAGCCATACCCCGGAAGCCATGCACATGATCACGTGGCTGTTCAGCCCCTGGGAATCCCTGCTGGCTACCGATTCATGGAAGGCTCAGGCGTTAATACTTATAAGATGATTAATGCTGACGGGGTTGGGCATATTGTCAAGTACTTCTTTTTACCCAAGCAGGGAGTAAAGTGCCTCACTCAAGCTGAGGCTGAGGAAATGCAGGCGAAAAACTTTAACCATGCAACGCAGGATCTGTACGAAGCGATTGAACAAGGCGAGTATCCTGAATGGGAATTTTATGTGCAAATCATGTCGGACGATGAGCACCCTGAACTTGACTTTGATCCATTAGATCCAACCAAAATTTGGCCCCCAGACCAATTCCCCTTATTGCCAGTTGGACGGGTGGTGCTCGACAAAAATCCGGTGAACTATTTCGCTGAAGTTGAGCAAGCCGCCTTCGGTACAGGGGTTTTGGTTGATGGGCTTGACTTCTCAAACGACAAGCTGTTGCAAGGCCGGACGTTCTCCTACTCCGATGCTCAACGCCACCGTGTGGGGACAAATTACCTCCAGTTACCGATCAATCAGTCAAAAACCCGGGTGGCGACGAATCAGCGGGATGGCCAGATGACCTACCGCGTTGACGGAGTCGAAGCCGGTGAAAACCCCCACGTGAACTACGAGCCAAGCAGTTTAGGTGGGCTAAAAGAAGCATCAAAGTCTGGTAAAGATCACACACCCTATGTTCAAGGGCCAGTTGTCCGCCAAAAGATTAGTCGCACTAACGATTATCAGCAAGCGGGTGAGCGATATCGCACCTTTGAAGACTGGGAGCGTGATGACCTGATCTTAAACCTGAGTAGAGAGCTCAAAAAATGTAACCCGGATATTCAAGAGCGTATGGTGGCACACTTTTACCCAGTGCGATCCAGAGTATGGGGCAAGGGTGCAAGCAGGGCTCAAGCAGATGGGGTAATGTCAAGGTACGCTACCCCATCTAGACGGGATGCAACTGTTAGTAAAAGTGAAAGCTGATCAGTTTCCACTAACACGTTTTTAGTTTGCCTCTTGAATAGCAACCAAGGAGTGGGCAGGTAGTATCACCTGCCCACTGGCGGCACTTAAAGTTCTGTTTGCCGTTATGGATTTTGCCATGCTGCAAAGGTAGGCTCCTTGCAATCTTCGTCTTTCCTATCCTTACATCTTAGTGACAGAAAAGCCTTGGTGCCTCGCGGAAAAGCCTAGTACTGGGTAGGAGAGCTGCTAATGCCAAATATTTGGTCGCGCGCCCAACAATTGTGGGACAAATATCGCAATGATTCTCTAATTTCTACCTGAACCCAGAAACTTTTGACGTACTAGACGCACTATCTGACATCTCAGACTCTAAAGAGGTTGTTGACATGCTATAGCTTGGATTGTGGTCAAGGAAACCTGGTAGAAATACTGGCGGCGGAACTGTTCTTCCTGAGCGGCAGCTAAGAATCGTTCGATTGCCAAGGTGGTTTTTGCATCTGAACCAGCATGTCCAGTTTTTTCAGCAATCTCAAAGTCATGATCAAAGTAGGCTATCTCAAAACCTAGCAGTGCTAAAGCTTGTAAGCCTAGCTGCACCGGTAACTCACCAATTCCTAGTTTTTCCTGAAGTTGGGCATAAGTTGCGGTGTTACCCGTTCGTTGCAGATACTTAGCAATTCCGATCAGTTGCTCCCAAAGCTTTATGGGTTCAATAGGTTCCGGCAGGAGGAAGGTAGGCGATCGCTAATTGCTGCTTTCGCTGCACTGCCTGCCGTAACCAAGGCTGCCAGTCATTCCAACTAGTCGGGCACTGGTCAACTAACACGGCTGGCTGCGGGGCATCAGGTGCTCCCTGCCGCCAGTCTAAAATCCAGTTAATTGGGGTCGTAGCAGTGCTAACAGTACTTGCACAAGGCCGGACTGCCATCAGTCGCACCTCATAGTGGGCTTTTGTCCTTTGCTTCTATTGGTATAGGAATTGTGGTCTAGTTCCACCACAGCATCACAGCGTCCCTGCGGCAGATCCTCTTGATAGTGCTCCCACCAAACCCCGGAAATCCACTCTCCGTCGTGTCATCTCGGAGGGTAAATAGAGTTTTGATGTAGCGAATTTTGTTTCCTCTGACATCTTGAATGTTTTGATGCCGAGCATTGATAAACCAGCAGTTGCGAATCAGCAGCCTGGGAACAGGATTCCCTAGGCCGCAGGGCTCCAGCAGTTTTAGTTCTGAGAACAGGGATTTGCCCAGGTCCATCGCTAGGTCCGCCACTGTCACAGTCAAGTCCGCTTGTACAGCAGGAGCAGGGACCGCTGCAGCATTCTGTCGCAGTTGCCAATTAATTGCCTCGGTAAACAAGGTAAGATTCTCCACTGGCAGACTCAAGCCTGCGGCAAGGGATGACCGCCGAACCGATGTAACAGGTGTGCCTGGTCTTTTACCAATTGGTACAGGTCGATCTGATTGACAGAACGGGCAGAGCCCCGCGCCAGTAAGGGTTCCTGTTTCTCTACGCTACTGGGTAAATCTATACTGAGAAGGATCGTAGGCCGCCCCTGCTCCTGCGCTACCTGCGCGGCTACCAAAACCTAATACACCAGGCGGCCACTGGTCATCTGCCAGAACAATTACGCTCGTCGTTGACAGGTCAAGCTGCTCCAACTTTGCTGTTACTTGCCGGGGCTACATCCTTCTGCAAAGATTTACGGCGAGAGTTGGCAAGCTCTGTTTCCGCCGCTAACCGGCAGCAGTGATCAACATCCCGGCTGGTAAGGAGTTCCACGCAGAAACGGGCATCTCCCTGAATGCGGCTCACTGCATTGATTCGGGGGCCAAGACCAAAAAGAGATATCTGTGGGGCGATCGCCAGTCTTTTTGCACAGCTCTAGCAGGCGAGCCACCCCGGGCCGGTTTTTCCGGGTCAACTGTTGCTCTAGTTTTTGAATTCCTCGTTTAGCCAGGTAGCGGCAGTCTCCAGTTAATTGCACCAGATCAGCAATCAGGCCAATGGCGACCAAATCTAGCAGTCTTCTAAGGGGTTGCAGGCACATTCGGTAGAGCCATGTACAAGGCTTCCACCAACTTATAGGCCACAGCTACCCCAGAAGATGAAACAGCGGGTGCTCCACCGCTAGGTAGCGGGGATTGATGATTGCCGTTATAGGTGGACGCTCCGCAGGTAGCGTGTGATGGTCCGTGACGATAACATCGAGTCCCAAGCTCTGAGCATAGTCAATCTCACTTAAGTTAGTGCTGCCTGTGTCACAGGTGACGATCAGGTGGCAGCCCCGTTCCACCAGTGCATCAATTCCTATGAATAGACCAGACCATGAGACTCTGTCAGCCGATTGGGGATAGTGTAAAAAAGCTGGCGATTCTGAGCAAAAAATTCCCTAGCCCTCCCAGAGAACAGCGGTAGCGGTGAGCCCATCTGCATCAAAGTCACCCCAGATTGCCACAACCTCTCCCCGATTGCGGGCCTGCTGCAATCGTTCCACCGCCGACTGCATCTCTTGCCCAAATTCGTAAGGACTAGCGGGTTGATACTGCTGCAGGTCTAAAAAGCCTGCTAGCTGCTCCGGTTGGCAGATACCTCGCTGCCATAGTAGTTGAGCGGCATGGTGTCCGGGCAGTCCTGGCGCCTGGCGTCTCACAGCTTGAATAAATTCCGGTGGAAAAACGGGCAGCAATTTGCCAATCAAGAAGTTTCTCAGGCATAACCTTTAGTACAGGAATGGTAATCAAATGGGATTAAATGGGCTCTCTTAACTTGGCAACTCCTCAGGGTCAACTCCCCAAAGCCCTTAGCTGCTGTGCGAATCGTTCAGCTCGCTGGCGTTCCTGCTCGGCTCGCTGGCGTTCCTGCTCGGCCCGTTCAGCCCCAGTAGAAATTATGTTGCCTTCCTGATCACACCAGCGCAGCCAAGTGGCTTGTTTACCTTCAAACTCTCTTCCCATAGCGTCAGGCCCAATCCCACCTGCTCCAGCCAAGCCAGGGACTCCCCATAGCTAATTCCCTGCAACTCATAAACCCTCAACAGGTTTTCCAAGCTGTTGCAGCGGGTCAAAGACCGCATAGTATCCTGCCCGCATCCGGGCATAGTCTCTTAATTTAGTCCCAAGCTCATTCCCTTCGCGGTTAGACACAATCTCAATGACTACGTCAGGGTTTACCAAACTCCCAGGTGAAGTAGGTGCGGTTCTTCTTCTGGCGCCAGTCTTGGGGGCCTGCACACTAAACTGAGGAAGACATCGGGCACCAGCGGTGGTTGACCGATGGCATAGAAGACGCCCACATTTGCGGCTGCTAAAAATATTCGACTATCAGGATGAAACCAAGAACTGTACAGGCAGTCGCACAAAAGGCGTTGCTGGGTTTCAGTAAATATGTTGTCTACAGGGGTATCATCTTCAATCACCAGCTGGCTGATATCTGGTGACCCAACCTCATCTAAAGATTCTGCTGGGGAGATTGTCATTGCTTTGTTGCAGGCTTGAACTTAAGCCTATATTATCTCTTCCGAGAATGAAGGCTGAGCGGGTGAGACAGGTACATCGCTACCGCTAGCATAGGAATGGAACAATTAGTACCGAGATGATAAAGCTGACGCGCATCGATCTGAATTCCTGGCTAATCCGATTAGCTGAAAAGACGATCCTGATCGATCCCTGGCTTGTAGGCCCTCTCACCTTCTACGGCCAGCCCTGGCTATTCCAGGCTTACCATGAAAACCCATTAGTCTACACTCCCCAAACCCTACCGGCGATCGATCTGATTCTAATTTCTCAAGGGCTAGACGATCACTGCCATAAACCGACGCTTCAGCAGTTGGATCGAAGAATCCCGGTAGTTGCCTGTCCCACAGCGGCCAAGGCTGTTCAACAAATCGGTTACACCGACGTTTACCCACTCCGTTACTGGCAAGAGCATCACTGTGATCGCCTGGCCGTCGTTGCTGTGCCTGGCCCGGAAATTCAAGGACAAAAACAGAACGGCTACTTGCTGCTGGATCACTCGGGAGCAGCCCTTTACTACGAGCCGCATATCTCTACCCAGCCTGTACTCCAGCAAATACAGGAGCGAAGCGCGATCGACGTGCTCCTGATTCCCGTTGTCGGACAAGTCTTTCCAGTACTAGGACAGGTCATTATGGGCCCGAAGCAGGCACTAGAGCTGGTCGAGACCCTCCGCCCCCATATAGTTGTTCCCACTTCAGTTGGCGATCTAAAAACCCAAGGAATTCTTCCCAAGCTGATCCAGACAGTTGGTAGCACAGAAGAATTTGCCGATAAGCTGAACGCTTCAGGCTTACCTACTCGGCTCTGCTGTCCCACACTGGGGGAAACTGTGGAAGTGAGCAGCAGTTTTTAAAGCAATGACTATGAACATCGTGCAAACCCTCAAGGCAGATTATCAAAGGTTCCCATCAAACCAAACCTACAGCCTTTACGCAGAAGACGTATTTTTCAAAGATCCGCTAAATCAATTCCGGGGGCTAAGTCGGTACAAGCAAATGATTTCGCTGATTCAGACCTGGTTTATTAACCCTAGAATGGATTTACAGCACATTGAGCGAGCTGGCGACAAGATTGAGACTCGCTGGACCTTAAGCTGGAATACACCGCTGCCTTGGAAACCCCGGATTGCCATCCCTGGGCGAAGTGAGCTACAGCTTAATGCCGATGGGCTAATTGCCTCCCACATTGACTATTGGAACTGTTCACGACTAGATGTTTTAAAACAACACTTCAAAGAGCAATCGGGTTAGTGAAGCTTAAATATCCAGTTTGCTCCTCAATTTGAAGACCAACCTAGATTAGTCTTGGGCCTCCAGATCAATTTTTAGCGCCCACTTCAGCCAATCAATAATGAACTGGCGTTCATCCTCGTGCAAGCTAAAGCCAACTTCTCTAGTCCGTTGGTCAATGGCCTCCATGTCTAGAGCAGGAAACAAATCGGCTTTGGTGGCGATTTGATAGAGGAGATTATCCCGCTTGTCCTGCCGGGTTGTCTGACGATACCACCAAAGCTGCTTTTGAATCGCTACAGTGAGCTTTGCGGTGCTTGGATCGACTTCTACCAGTTGGGCAAAGTCGGTGTCGAGCATCTGTAGATCAACTACTTTGGGATTTTCGCTCACGGTCAAGCTCTCAATACAACACATTATTGGGTAACAGGAGTTGCAGCTGAAAACCTGATTCGGCTCCGGGTAAGGAGCTGCTTCCAACAGAGCCGCTCGGCAGTGCAGTTTCATGTCAAAAGACTCAAATCCGACAACCAAGGCAGGGCGCTGTATGCCGCGAAGGTTTAAAGCACTTCTCATCTTAATCTTACAGGTGACTCAGGTAGCCCGAACTCAGGGCACCGTTCAAACAAGGACAACAAGGAAATGGCTAGATGACTAGAACTTTGATTAAAGCTTAAGTTCTTTAACTTTTAGGCTGGAAATTGCATAGCAGCAATAGAGTCATCGGATATCGTAGTGGCTAAGGTTATAGCGGTTTAGTCTTTTGGATTGCAGGTTGATAGCAATGAGTCAAGTCAATGCCCCTGAAGATGATCAGTTGAATCGCCTTGAGCAAATTAAAACGATTACTCATCTCAGAGTTGCTACTGAGTTGAATGCAACTGCTGAAAAATGCACCCTATTCCCAGCAAATCCGCTAATCGGTTCCCATAAAGAAGCTGTGAGTCAACAAGCGCTACTCCAAGAACTGGAAAATACCCGTCAATTGTTGCAGCACCAACAGCATCTAGTAGCATCTTTGAGAGAACAGCTTGCGAATAGTCAAGCCCGTACCGTTCAACTGGAGTCTGACCTGGCTTTTGTTCAGCAGCGTTATACGCAACAAGCCCATCTTTTGCAAGAAACCGAAACGGCTTGTTTAGACTTGCGAGCCCGTCTCCATCGCCAACAGCGGCAAACCCTTCAATTCAAAGCAGCCCTGGAACAATGTTTGGACGCTGCGTCCCCCAAGCAGTCTTTCCGTCCAGGAGTTGCAGCCGTACCTGAGCGATCGCCAGTTTTTCAGGACGCGGGTGGCTCTACCGTAGGTGTAGGGGACAAGCCAAAAGATACCCCAGTGTCGACCCTGACTCACCAGCCCTCTAAAACCCGTTCACTATCAACCTTACGGAATCCAGATGCAAAGGGCCTGGCAACGACTAAAAGACCGGAACTTGAAGCGTCTGAAGCTGTGCCATCGCTGCGCCTGCCGCTTGTCTTCAAAGAGCAACCCATTCAGCCCTGGTCTGCTTCAGCCCATAGAAGGCAGCCTGTAACTGATAGCCAAACGACTGAAGCCACAGCAGATACTGGTTCAACACCTATACAGCCCGACTATCAAACCTCCAAGACGGCTCATCCAGACCGGGCTTCCCATTCATCTGATACGTCTAAGAAACGCAAGACTTTAGCCACGGTTGAGTTACCGTCCTTCCCGCGTTACCGCCGCTGATCAGGGCGTGCTGCTCGTACTACTCAAGATCAATGCCTTGCAGTGCAGGCTTGCGCTGGAAGTGGATTCTTACAGTCTTCAAGCCTAACTCAATATCTGCATCAGCCAGGCTAGGAACCTTCACAGCCGAGCAGACTAGAGTTTATCTGCTCAAGCATCAGATTTAGCTTTGTCGTTGAGCAAACAAAGTGGCAAGATAGCTTTGAATAGCTGAGCAAATTGTTGTGGTGCCCCTGCAGGAGTTCTGAGGATGTGCGGAATTGTTGGATACATCGGCAGCCGAGCCGCTAGCAGTATTTTACTAGAAGGTTTACAGAAGCTTGAGTATCGCGGCTATGACTCCGCTGGGATTGCTACCCTTTGGGAAGGCGAACTCCACTGTGTCCGCGCTAAAGGAAAATTGCGTAACCTGCAGGACAAACTTGAGGGAGTTGAGAACTTTGCCCCTATTGGCATTGGCCACACGCGCTGGGCTACTCACGGAAAACCAGAGGAATATAACGCCCACCCCCATAGGGATGCAGCAGAGCGAATTGCTGTAGTTCAAAATGGCATTATTGAAAACTACCGTGATCTACGGGAAGAACTGAGGCAGCGGGGGTATACATTTCGCTCAGACACTGATACAGAAGTCATTCCCCATCTGATTGGTGAGTTTCTTAAGGATATCAATTCCTCGCTTTTGGAGGCTGTCCGGCAGGCTGTCAACAAGTTAAAAGGTGCCTTTGCGATCGCCGTGATCTCGGCGGATTATCCCGAGGAGTTGGTGATAGCTCGCCAGCAGGCTCCTTTGGTAATTGGTTTTGGTCAAGGGGAATTTTTCTGTGCTTCTGACACCCCTGCCTTAATTCCCCACACTCGCGCGGTGCTGACTCTAGACAATGGGGAACTGGCTCGTTTGACCCCTACTGGCGTTGAAGTCTACAGCTTTGCGGGCGATCGCCTGAGAAAAACGCCCCGCACCCTCACCTGGAATCCGATGCTGGTTGAAAAACAGGGCTTCAAGCACTTTATGCTCAAGGAAATCTATGAGCAGCCGGGGGTAGTCCGCACCTGTTTAGAGTCCTACATCAACAACGATTGGCATCCCGGACTGACTGCTGAGGTCAGTCCCATTCGTTTGGGGTTGGCCCCTGAACTTTGCGCCAACTTAGAACACATTCAGATTGTCGCCTGCGGCACCAGTTGGCATGCCAACCTCGTTGGCAAGTATCTGTTGGAGCAACTGGCGGGGATACCGACGATTGTTCAGTACGCCTCCGAGTTTCGCTACGCCCCATCGCCCTTAACTCCCAATACCTTGACCATTGG
>JAUJON010000395.1 GCA_030447595.1 Thermosynechococcaceae cyanobacterium YX3bin19 | reverse complement strand
TGGACAAACCTACCCTGACCAGCCTACATCACCTAGGGCTAGGCAAGGATTATCAACTACTCAAAAAGTGGCCATTTTAGGCGGGGCCGCAGCCCTTTACTATCTTTACAACCGGCACAAAAACAGGCAAGCCCAGGGGCCGGAGGGGCAATACTACCTGTCCAAGAACGGGCGTGTGTACTACCGCGATGCTCAGCACCGTGCTCATTGGGTAACACCGCCGCCGGGTGGAATTCAAGTCCCGGCGGAAGAGGCGCAACAGTATCGTGAATTCCAGGGCTATAACAATAGGCCAACAGGTCGTGATCTCACTGACTTGGTTCCGGCACAATAAATACCAGCTCTGATAGCAAAAAATGTAGGTGTTGCTGGGATAGTCAAGTTGTCGTTTACTGGGTCAGCCTCTAGAAGGAGAAGACGGTTCGCAGCACACCCTGATAGATAGTGTCACTGTCGCTGTTATTGTTGGCATCAGTGATAACCAAAAACGCTGGCGTCACCGAGATATTCTCGCTTACAGTAAACCGGTAGAACGCTTCATAGTTGGTCTGCGTTGCATCCCCAACCGTGCCCTCAATAAAAGGCTGACCGACAGCAAAAGCCAGCAACGACCCTTCCTTGAACAGGTCTCTGATGCCGATACCTGCCATGAACGTCTGTGGGCTTAAGTCTACATCCGCCCGCTCAGCAAAACCTCCCAGGTCGCCATTGCCGTAGCGACCAAAGAGACCCAAGCGCTCTGCCAAGGTCAGCTCAGCATTGACCCCATAGTTGGAGTACTTGACATTGGCAATCGTTGCCGTCGTGTACTGCAGGCGCAGGGCAAAAGCATCCCCAGGAGCAAACTCCAGCTCTCCAGTCGCTTGGTAGGAGTCACCAAACAGCCCACCGCCAAATTCATTGGCTAGGGCATTGGTGGGACTCGCAGAGACATAGGCAGCCCGCAGGGTTACAGGACCACCAGCCACATTCCAGTCAATTACAGCACCGGCTCCGCCATTCGCTCCGGGTGTGATGATCAAGGGGTTGTTGATGAAGAAGTTAGAGCTGAAATCCGCTACTTCATCGTTGGCATAACTGTTAACATCGACAAAATCATTGGCCTCGATGCGCGGTCCGACTGTGATTGCCAAGTTCTCAGTCGGGTTGAAGGTGTAGTGCAGCTTCAACAAGGTCACTGCTGTGGGAACCTCTGAATAGTCCAGAGCACCAGTGTTAGCAAACTCGGCAAAAGGTGAATCTGCTGTAGCAACCCCAATGGTATCTTCGCCCTCGTTGCCCACTTCCAGTTGCGTAAACAGCAGGTCTTCCCCAGTAAAACTGGTGTTGAAGTCCAGGCGCACGCGGCTGATCAAGGTGGGGTTCGTCTCTCCCTCATCAAACTCGCCGTACTGGGGAGCAACAATCACTTCCCCCCCCAGTGCAGTCGTGGTAGAAAACTGGTTAGCTTCTAGTTCGGTGGTGCGTGCTTCTAGGGCATCCACTCGACCTCTGAGGGTAGCCAGCTCCGCAGCAAAGTCTATTTGTAGCCGTCTGAGAGTGGTTAGGTCTTCAGGTCCCAACCCCCCGGTTCGCTCTGCCAAGCTGTTCAAGCAGGCGTAGACTCCAGCGGCAAACTCGTAGCGGGTTAGTGCTCGGTTGCCCCTATAGGTGCCATCGGGGTAGCCCGCGATACAGCCATAGCGCTCAATCAACGACTGCAGGGATTGAAAGGCCCAGTCACTCGGCTGCACATCGGATAGCTGGGAGACAGAGGTAACGGGTGCACCTTGAGCCACTAAGGTACCAGCAGCAATGGTGGGCTGGACCGGGGGTGCTGATACCGCCTGCGAAATAGTGGCGGGTACCTTGACTGGAGTACCTACAGCCCAGTGGTTCCCGTCAGGAGTCATTTTGTTTACAACTGCAACTCCATTAAGGCTAGTTAGTCGAAGATTTTTGCTTGCTAGAGCGTCTGCTCTAATCGCTGTTGCCTGTAACTCTGCAGCAAATGCTGCAGCCGAAGTAATAGAGCCTATCCCGAAAAGAACAGGGGAAATCAGTAATGATTTCTGAAAAGATCGCCTCATTTCCTTATTTGCCTCACACTCAAATCAAGATTTCTGCAAGTCCATAGTCGCCTTG
>JAUJON010000031.1 GCA_030447595.1 Thermosynechococcaceae cyanobacterium YX3bin19 | reverse complement strand
CGCTTCCCTCATTGACTTTCTCGCGCTTACACAAAACTATTGACATACCCATTTTCCTCTTCAAAACAAGTTAATCTATGAAACATATCATGTTTGTCTGCAAGAAAAACTCCCGTCGCTCCCAAATGGCAGAAGGGTTTTCCCGCGCCCTTGGCGATGTCAAGATTAGCGTCACCAGTTCAGGTCTAGAGGCTAGCCAGGTAGACCCCACTACGGTTGAAGTCATGTCTGAGGCCGGGATTGATATCAGCAATCAGGCCTCTAAACCACTGAGTGAGTTCAACTCCTATGACTATGATGCCGTAATTTCCCTTTGTGGTTGTGGTGTCAACTTACCAGTTGATTGGGTCGTGCGAGATGAGTTTGAGGATTGGCAACTGGATGACCCAGAGGGGCAATCCATTGAAACTTTTCGCCGGGTGCGAGATGAGGTCAAAGAGCGTGTGGCGGCACTTGTTACTCAGTTAGAAAGCACCTCCAAGCCATGAGCGGCATGAGGCGGCGCTATATCGCTGAATTTGTTGGGACATTTGGCATCGTGTTTGCACCAGTCGCGCTATCGGCAACGGGTACATTCCCTGGTAGCGATAATGGACTTATGGCTGCGGCGTGGGCGTCTGGTCTCTCGGTGGTGGCGATGATTTATGCGCTTGGTCACATTTCTGCTGCTCACTTTAACCCAGCTGTTACGCTTGGGTTTGCAGTCGCAGGCCGCTTCCCGTGGCGCTACGTTCTTCCCTACTGGATCGCAGAGTTTTTAGGGGGCATTACGGCAGCGGCAGTCGTCGCACTTCTATTCAGCAGAGGGTATGGGGCGCATGTACCGGTGGCCGCGGTAGCTTCTGCGATCGGCGTGGAAGCGGTGCTGACGTTCTTTCTGATGCTTGTGATTATCTCGGTTGCAACGGATAAGCGGGTAGCTGGTGCAGTACCCGGCCTGGCAATTGGCTTAACCGTGGTTTTCGACGTGCTTATCGGTGGCCCCGTGACCGGCGGCTCAATGAATCCTGCGCGTTCACTAGGACCTGCACTCTTTGCAGGTGGCAAAGCCATAGCAAACTACTGGATTTATGTGATTGGCCCCGCTCTTGGCGCAGTAGTGGCAGCGCGGCTTTATGAGGCTATCAGGGGCAGTGAGAAACACGCTCAAGGTGCGCCGAACGACTTGTATCAGGCGCTCCATGATATTGAGTTAAAGGGCTAGAGTGCCAAGGTGGACTGCTATGGCAATTTTCCGTCTCCAATATCCATGCCAAGCTACCAGAATTGAAGAGAGCATCGCTCAGCTAAGGGTTACTAATTTCCAATGACTACTTTTAATCATCTACCCAGAATTTTATTTTTGTATGGCTCCCTGCGGGAGCGCTTCTATAGCCGTCTCTTGGCAGGGGAAGCGGCGCGAATTATTGAGGAGTTTGGGGGCCGAGACTCAAGTCTTCAACCCCTGAAACCTGCCGATTCACGGGAGTGCGGAGGCTGACCTCCCAAGGTACAGGAGTTAAGAGAGTTAAGTCTGTGGTCTGGGGAACAGGTGTGGTCTAGTCCAGAAATGCACGGCAATATCACGGGCATTCTGAAAAACCAGATTGACCAGATTCCCCTAAGCTTAGGGGCAGTGGGCTGCCAGCAGAAATTAACCAAGCCGTTTGGGACTCTGGTTGTGAAATTCTTCGACCTGGCGATGACTCAGACAGGATTGCGCCTGGGGCTGAGAAAGTGCATATTGGACTACCCCTTTGAATGGTGCTTCTACAACTTTGGGCAGTTTGGTGGCCCGGTAGAGTAAGTCTCGCTATGGCTAACTCACCTTAAAGAAAACCCTAGAAATCGCGTTGTCACAGTACTCAACTCACCTACGCCTCCAACATCAAAGACCGACTATATGCCGAATGTCAACCCTTTATTAAGGGTGCTGAATCAGTTCGAGCTAAAGTTTATTGTCGCTATTTGGAGCAATCAGGGTGGAGTGTGGATGCTGCCAAGCCAACAGGTCAGGTACACCCGTGAGAAAGCTTTTGAGCACCTCCTCTCCAGTGGAAAGAGTAAGCTGCGATATCTGCCAAAGATGATCATCTTTGGCAAACGGCGTACGACTCCTTACTGACCGATCACAACTATGTAACGAAATTTTAAGTCTTTAAATTCTGCCAGCCACTTGACCCTCATAACTCACCGATCCCGTAGCGTTCAAGTTGAAAAAAAACTGTTCAAAACCTTACCTGGTAAGGTTTTAGGTTGTTCTAATTTATAAGACCTTTATCAGGACGATTCCTGGTGAATATACAGAAGGCACAGTGAATATACTGAGTGCACATCGCGTACCTAATGTAAACATAATGAAATATATCAAGCTACAAACCTTGTAGATTTACTGAGTTTCTCGGCCTATTTTGCGTATCAAACATTTAGGGGGGGCAATGGCAATGGTAATAACTACAGATATCAAGCCGGCTGAGTGTGAGTTAAAGACACTTCCAAGTTTCAACGTGAATCTTCTGGGCCGCCGTATTAGCTGCATGACTGCCCCAGCAATTGTTGAAGCAATCCACAAAGCTTGTATTGAGGGGAGACAAATTACTGTAGCAAATTACAACGTGCATAGTTTTAATCTTTCTATGCAGTTGCCTTGGTTCTATGAATTTCTCCAGTCTTCTGATATCTCTCACTGTGACGGCCTAGGCATCCTCTACGCTCTCCGTTTTATGGGTATGGATATTTCCATCCACTACCGAGCCTCCTACACGCTGCTAATGCCGAAATTACTGGAACATTGTAACCAGAATGGTTTGGCCGTCTTTTTCCTCGGGTCACGCCCACATTACTTGCAAGCAGCTCTGGAGCGTCTGAGAACCACCTATCCAAATATTCCTTTGGCTGGGCACGACGGGTACTTCTCAACCCAAGATCCCTACCAGAATGAGGCAGTTATTGAGCAAATCAACCGTGCGAAGACCCAGGTTCTGGTAGTCGGCATGGGAATGCCTGTTCAAGAAAACTGGATCCGGCTGAACCGAAACCGTCTTACAGTCAATGCAATCCTGCCTGGGGGCGCGATAGTTGACCGGCTGGCAGGGGTAGTGCCAAACTGCCCAACCTTTCTCTCGAACATGGGTTTGGAATGGTTGTATCGCCTATACCGTGAGCCCAAACGCTTGTCAGCCCGCTATTTGCTAGGGAACCCAGCCTTTGCGCTACAAGTTGCCCTTGCCAAATACTGCACTCCGTCTGCTGCGGGTCTAGATATACAACCTGTAAAGGCATTATCCACCTAACTCGTGGTCACAGTAGACAAATCGATCAAGTCCACCAAAGCTATTTAGTACTGCTTATCTAAGGAAGTGTTGTATGGATGCAAAGCTACAGAAGGCCTACAAGACCCAGTTAATTCAAGCAGGTGTAAATTCGCATCGAGCCGAACAGGCCTCTAGTACTTTGACAAGAAGTGATCTACAGCTCATTTGCGAGATCTGGCCGGAGTGGGCTGCCATCTTCTGGCAAACGGAGAATATGGCTTCGATCTCTTTAGATCATTGTCTTTAATTCGACCCAAGTACTGGACTGAATGATCCCTTCGGGTAAATCATGCCCTTTGATATTCCTAAACGAGTTTTCTATGAAATCTACACCGGAATCTAATCCAGATCTGCAGCAGCTATACCAGCTATGGTTTATCTTGAGACGTCGCTGGCAACCAAGTGCAGCTATCTTTGGAACTGTTATCGGGCTCACGGCCCTGCTAGCGTTCCTTCAAAAACCTATCTATAAAGCAGAAGGAAAGCTCTTACTTGAGAATCAAAGTAGTACCTCTTCTCTGACAGAGTCAGGAAAACAAATTGGAGAATTGCGCTACATGGGTATAGGCGACCCGCTAGATACGGAAGTAGGAGTTATTCGCTCTATTCCAATTGCAGAACAGACCATCGCCATACTCAACTTAAAAGACGACCAAGGGGAGCCCCTGGATCCTGAAGAATTTATTGAAAAAAAATTTGAGGTTTCTAAAATCCAGGGAACAGGCATTTTGAAAGTTCTTTATGAGAGTACTGTCCCCCAGGAAGCTGCAGCAGTAGTTAACCAGGTGATGAAGCTGTATTTAGAAAATGGTGTTCTCACGGAGCGGGCTAAGGCTGTAGCAGCTCGTGAGTTTATCACTGAACAGCTGCCTAAAACTGAAGCCACAGTGCTACAGGCAGAAACAGCTCTGCGTCAATTCACACAAGAAAACAATGTGGTAGATCTCCAAAAAGAAGCACAATCGGCGGTGGGGTTTGTTGCAGACCTAGAAGATAAATTGACTTATGCTGAGGCCGAACTTGTAGCTTTAAACGCTCAGTCTGAGGTGCTGCGGAACAAGTTAGGCATGAACTCCCAGGAGGCTGTCGCTGCAAGTTCCCTTAGCGAGTCTCCCGGAGTGCAGAAGGCGTTGGCAGAGCTCCAACAAGTTCAAGGTCAGTTGGCAATTCAGCAAACGCGCTACCAGGAGGCGCACCCCCTAGTCAACGACTTAAAGGAAAGGGAAGCAGCTCTTAAGACTTTACTAGGGGGACGAGTAGGACAGGTAATTGAAGGCCAGAAGCAAACACCCACTAAAAACCTGCAAGTCGCAGAGCTTAAACAAAGTTTCACTGAGAATCTTGTTGGAATAGAGGCTAGACGCCTAGGGTTGGCAAGAGAGGTATCTACTTTAACTGATGTACTAGCTGCCTACAAGCAACGGGCAAAGGCCCTGCCTAGGCTGGAACAACAGCAGCGCCAGCTCGAGCGTAAACTAGCAGCAGCCCAATCTACCTATGAAGCTCTTCTGCAAAAACTTCAAGAAATCCGGGTTGCTGAAAATCAAACCAGTGGCAACGCCCGTATTCTTGAGACGGCGCGAGCTCCTAAAAAGTTCTCACTTAAGCCAATAGCTCTAAATCTGGCTTTAGGAGGCTTACTGGGTGGCCTACTTTCTATAGCGACTATCGTAGTTTTAGAAGTAAGGGACAAATCAATCAAAACGGTCAAAGAGGCCAAGGAAGTGTTTGAATTTACCCTGCTAGGAATTATTCCTTTTAATGGAAAGTCGGGAAAAAACATTTCCCGTGATGAAGATTTAGAACAACCTGCTTCTCAGATTGTGGTGAGAGATATTCCCCGCTCTCCCATTAGTGAATCCTACCAGATGCTGCAGTCTAACCTGAGGTTTTTGAGTTCTGATACAGAGCTCAAAGTCATCGTCGTCACCAGCTCTGTGGTCGGCGAGGGTAAGTCTACGGTATCTGCCAATTTAGCGGTTGCAATGGCTCAACGAGGGCGAAGGGTCTTACTGGTGGATGCAGATATGCGCCGGCCTCGTCAACACCACCTATGGGAGCTCTCCAATACTGTCGGCCTCAGTAATGTGATTGTTGGACAGGCTGAACTGGAAACAGCAACCCACGAAGTGCTGGGCAATTTGACAATTCTACCCGCTGGAGTCATACCGCCAAATCCAGGAGCTCTGCTCGACTCCAAACAATGGCAGCATTGACTGAGAATTTCTCGGATAACTACGACTTTGTGATCATTGAGCGCTCCCTCCTTAAGCGTGGCTGATGATCCTCGTATCCTCGGCAAAATGGCCGATGGCGTCCTGTTGGTGGTCAGGCCAGGAGTTGTGGACTCGACTAATGCTACCTCTTCTAAAGAGCTTCTAAACCAACTGGAGCAAAACATTTTAGGTCTAGTAGTTAACGGCGTTAAGCCTGAAAATGAACCTTATAGCTACTATCACTACGCCAAGGAATACTACACCGAGAAGATGCTACAACCCGCGAAAAGGCAAAGTCTCAGACTGTTGAAAATCCTAAGCGCTCTAATTCAGTACTCATCAATGGTTATATCAACATTGCAACGAGGTAGTTGCGGGGATACGATGATTCTCCAGCTTGCCCAAAATGCCTCTTGTAAGATTAGGGGCTTCTGCAATGAGCTTAGCTAGGCTTAAATCCTCAGCCGGTCGAGTAGGTCAGAGCTCATTGGCGCGAAATACCTTGTGGATGTTAGTTTCCCAGGGAGTTCGTCTGCTTTTGCAATCCGTTTACTTTGTCATTATTGCTCGCGCCCTTGGGCCAGAAGAGTATGGAAGGTTTGTTGGTGCAGCGGCAATTGTGGCGATTCTATCTCCTTTCGCTAGTTTTGGCGGGGCAATCTTCTCGTCAAGAACGTATCCAGAAACCGAGCCTTATTTAATGAGTACTGGGGCAATGCTCTGTTCGTAACCTTTGTTTCAGGGTCACTCTTAACACTTTTGCTAGTGATTGTTGGCCGAACTGTATTGCGAAACAATTTCTCCCTTACTAATACTTTTAGTCTCTGTATCTGATTTATTTTTTCTAAGAATTCTAGAGACTGCCGGCCAAGCCTTCCAATCAGTCCATCTACTAAGCCGAACGGCACAGCTTAATATTTTGCTGGGCATCACGAGGTTACTGGCAGCGTTCGCTTTAGTTAGCTTTTTTTCCAAAGCCAGGAGCTGTATCCTGGTCTTTTTTGTACCTTGTGAGTACAGCAGTCTCTGCCTTGGTAGGGATTCTCCTCGTTCATCGCTCACTCGGCTCTCAAGGTTAGCAGTATATCGTATTAAGCCTGAGATTGTTGAAGGACTTTACTTCTCAGTCAGCTTATCTGCCCAAACCGTGTACAACGACATCGACAAAACGATGTTGGCGCGCCTGTCAACACTCTCTCAGCTACAGGGGTCTATGCAGCTGCCTACCGTTTTAATTGAAGTTGCTTTTGTACCGGTGCGATCACTGTTAGCTGCTGCCTATGCCAAGTTTTTTCAACATGGAGCTTCTGGGCTCCGCGGCAGTATGGGTTTTGCTAAACGCCTCGTACCCCTTGCCGGAACTTATGGGGTTGCCGCTAGCGTCGGGTTGTTCCTCTTTGCTCCAGTTGTGCCCTATGTGTTAGGGGATGAATATGCAGGGGCAGTAGAAGCGTTACGTTGGTTAGCACTGTTACCCTTTCTCAAATCCTTGCATCACTTTGCGGCAGATACATTGACAGGAGCTGGTTTCCAGGGGCTCCGCAGCGCCATCCAAGTGGCTGTAGCTGTATTTAATGTTTTTGGTGAACCTTTGGTTAATTCCTCTGTACTCCTGGAAGGGAGCAGCCTGGTCAGAGTTTGGCTTCAGATGCACTTTTAATGTTGAGCCTGTGGCTAATGGTAGCCTTCCTCTACCGGCAACAGGATCAACCGCAGGAATCAACGATGAAAGGTACTGCCTCTAGGACTAAAAGCCTGGAAGGTCTTAAATATTCTAGGCAAAAAGCTTGCGAAGGTTATACCTTTGATTGGCCGGTCGTCAGCATTATCGTCACTCACTCCAACTACGGTCAGTTTCTCCCCGAAGCGAGTGATAGTGCCTTGAACCAAATTTATTCCTCAGTTGAGGTGATCGTGGTAGACGACGGTTCCACCGATCATTCACGAGAAATTATTGCCGGTTATAGAGACAAAATCATCCCAGTACTGAAAGAGAACGGTGGGCAAGCTTCAGCTTTTAACGCCGGGTTTAAGGCGAGCAGCGGAGAGATTGTCATTTTTTTGGATGCTGATGATTATTTGTTCTCTCACACGGTGGAGCAGGTTATTGCAGCTTGGGAGCCGGATGCCGCTAAGGTGCATTACCTTCTAGAGATGGTTGACTCAACCGGCAGACGTTTAGGTACTCATCCTCCACGACCCTTGGATAGTGGAGAAGTATGGCAGACCCTGCTGCAAAAGGGCCGTTATGGAACCCCAGTCACCAGCGGTAACGCTTTCAGGCGAGCCGTGTTAGAAGAAATTCTGCCCATGCCAGAGACTGAGTTTCAGATTGCTGCTGATGGTTATTTGATGGTCCTAGCCCCCTTTTACGGGCAGATAGTCTCGATCAATAGGGCACTTGGGGCCTACCGGATCCACGGCAAGAATTTATGGGCCATGACAATGAACATTGAGGGGGAGAGGCTTCGCAAGTTTGTCCAGCATGACCTTCAGAGGTACGCCCTGCTAGAGCACATGGCTACCAAATTAGGACATAGAGTACCAAAGGACCTCAGCTATCGAGACTATCTTCATTTGAAGGTCCGAGTCGCTTCTCTCAGCTTAAATTTTCGCAGTCACCCAGTCCCCTCCGACTCACGTCTTTTCTTGGCTTACAGGGCCCTGTGGGCGGTTTGGCGATATTCAGAGCTCAGCGGGCAGAAGCGACTCCTCTTTAGCCTCTGGTTTACTTGGGTTGGGCTGGCACCTCTGCCGATGGTCAAGCCAGCCATTACCTGGCTGTTTGTTCCCCATTGCCGTCCTAGAAGCTTGGGCTGGGTCGGCACTCTCGGCAAAAAAACTTCTGCGGTTCGTAAGCTTTCTTCTGTGTAGAAACAGGACAGTTTGGCGGTAATAGAACTATGTTCATGTTCAGGCTGTTTGAAAAGGTATTTGTGACTTTATCGCTTCTGATTCTTACAGGCGCGATAGACCTTGTGAATGAACGCCTAGGATTTATTGGAACAGTGGCCGCCCAGGGCAGCCCCATCAGCCGATTGCTTGAGTTTGGCATCCTCTTGGGTACTGTCTTTCTGATTATTGCCTGGCGGAAGAAAGTTTTTATCAATCTTCACAGGGATGCACTGCTTTGGCTTTTGGTAGGAATCGCTTTAGCATCAGTGCTTTGGTCTGACAATCCAGACCTTAGCTTACGCCGAAGCATATCTCTTGTGGGAACGACCTTATTTGGGGTGTACCTTGCCAAGCGCTACAGCGTGAATGAGCAGTTACGGCTACTGGCTTGGACGTGCGGGATAGCGGTACTGCTTAGCATAGTGGTTGCCGTGATACTACCAAGCTACGGGGTGATGGGTAAAGGGAGCATCACCACTGCAGAATCTATAGCTCATACGGGTGCCTGGCGAGGTATCTACATCCACAAAAATTCCCTGGGACGCATGATGGTCTTAAGCGCTGTGGTCTTTCGTCTCTTAGCTGCGGAAAACTACAGGTGGCGGTGGGCAGCACAGGTCGGCCTTGGCCTTTCAGTTGCCTTAATTCTACTCTCAACTTCAAAATCATCTCTGACAATTTTTCTCACCATTCTGGCCCTTTTGCCTATTTACAAAGCTCTGCGATGGAACTACACCTGGGCAATCCCTTTCTTTATGACCGTGATCTTGACAGGTGGAGCGTTCGCCACGCTGTTTTTTGGTAACGCCGAAACGATTTTAGGTGCCTTGGGCCGAGATATTACCCTCACCGGTCGTACAGATGTTTGGGCTGCTGTCATTGGGAAGATTGGGGAACGTCCTTGGTTAGGCTACGGGTACAACGCTTTCTGGTTGGGAGTAGCCGGCGAGTCCGAGGATATCTGGACAGAACTACATTGGGAGGTTCCCCATTCTCACAATGGTTTTTTGGACCTGTGGCTTGACTTGGGTTTACTCGGGGCAGCGACCTTCGCGCTGAGCTTTATTCTGGCCTACCTACGAGCGATCGCCTGGATTCGTCTGACTAAGACTGCAGCAGGTCTTTGGCCCCTCGCCTACTTGACATTTCTGTTCTTGGCCAATCTCACAGAGAGCTCGCTGTTGAGACAGAAACCTCTTTGGATTCTGTATATAGCTGTAACCATCTCCGTGAATAACTGGAGTAACAGTTTAGGGAAGTCTAATGCTACAGAACAGCAGTTTGCAGAGAGCGGAGAGATGTAACAGATCGAACACAAAGAACGGAGGGGTAGAAGCAATGCAAATTCTTGCTCGACCCGCCTTTAAAGAACGAAAGAAAAACCCCTATACCTGGCTTCTTTACAATTCCATGAAAGAATACGGAGTCAACGTGGATGAGGATTCCCCTCTGCGATTACTTGGCCGTAGGTATGCGGTTTGGCATTTACACTGGCCAGAAAATTTTCTCAGCAAGCAAGACATTCTCAATGCATTCGCTAGAGCTAAAGCTTTATTACTCCAAATGGATTGGGCACGAAAGCAGAATCTCAAGATTGTATGGACTGTGCACAACCTGGCGGCCCATGAGCAACTACACCCCAAACTTGAGGCTTGGTTCTGGGGTGCCTTCCTGCAACGGCTAGATGGCTATATCAGCCTCAGCAAAGCTGGGATGGAGGCCGCTCAGGAGCGCTTTCCTCAATTGAGAAACCTGCCCGGCTTTGTCATCCCTCACGGCCACTACCGAGGGGAATATCCCGATCACATCAGTTCTCCAGATGCCCGAGCTGCGCTGGGAATTTCTGGTCATTCTCGGGTCGTGCTTTTCTTCGGCCAGATTAGACCTTACAAGAATTTAGTGCAGCTCATCCAGGCTTTTCGCCAGCTTCCGGACTCAGAAACTGTTTTATACATCGCAGGTCGCCCCCATCCTCCATCGCTTATAGAAGTGCTGGAGGCAGAGGCTGCTACCGATCCTCGAGTGCAGCTGCACCCAAACTTTATTCCCAAAGACCAGGTTCAGGTTTACCTTCGCGCCGCCGATCTCGTAGTTTTGCCGTACCGAGAAGTTTTGAACTCTGGTAGTGCCTTGTTAGCTCTCTCTTTTGATCGGCCCATCCTGGTGCCTGGTAAGAACTCCCTGAGTGAGATTCAAGCTCAGGTGGGTGAGGCGTGGGTCCGAACGTACGCTGGAGACATTACTTCCGGGCAGATTGAAGCTGCTCTGGAGTGGGCGCTGGGCACACCGCGTTCCCAACAAGCTCCGCTTGAGGCTTTTAGCTGGAAGGAGCTATCGCAGCAAACCATTAACGTCTATAAAACGATTCAATCATAGGGGGAAATTCGTCATGGATCAGCAAAATACTAAATATCTGGGATATCTTTCTGCAGCACCTCGGGTTTCTACTCATCTTGATGCTGAGTCAGCTGGTGCGAGAGCTCACGTACTCGGAACTATCAAGGGTTTTGAGGGGCTCAATTGGAAGGTTAAACCCTTCATTGTGGGGGACCGTGTACCCCGTAAGTTAGTGATGAAGGGTTCGGAAAAGGTCTTAAGTAGTGGATTTATTCCCACGTTAGCTGCAGATCTGGTCCGTCGCTGGATGAGTCTGGTGAACGGACAACGGGCTTGGCAGGAACTAGGTGGGCAAGTGGACTGGGTCTATGAGCGCTTTGCTTCATTACAATCTTTGGGTTGGGTTTTCAAACGGCAAGGGGTGCCGTGGATCTTGGAAACGAATGGTCCTTTTTTCTATGAAGCTAAAACTGAGCGAAAGAGCCTGGTATTGAGTGGGCTTGCTCGCTGGGTAGAAATTAAAGCTTACCGAGAATGCGATGTGCTGGTCTGTGTCACCGAGGCACTCAAGGAAATTGTCGTGCGCGAGGCCAGTATCCCCTCTGAGAAAGTGGTGGTGGTACCCAACGGGGTGGATACCAATTTTTTTGATCCTGAGCGGCAAAAAGCTAAGCGTCTGTTTGAGGATTTTACAGTTGGCTTTGTCGGTGGCCTGCTCGCCTGGCAAGGGCTGGATTTGCTACTTGAAGCTCTGCATGAGCTGCGAGCAGAAGGCATCAATATATCCCTGGTAGTAATGGGTGATGGTCCGATGCGCCCTCTTTGGCAGGCACAAGCTCAACAATTGGGCATTTCTGCAAATGTAATATTTGTGGGCCGAAAGCCCTGGCAGGAAGTGCCCGAATATATTGCAGGCTTTGATGTCGGCTACTCTGGACAAATTCAGTTACAGGTAGGAAAGATGTACCACTCACCGCTGAAGCTGTATGAATATATGGCGATGGCGAAGCCAGTAGTTGCATCAGCCTTTGAGGACGCCCAACGAGTCATTCGCGATCGCGAAACAGGATTTTTGTTTCAGCCTGGAGACAAGAAGGATCTGAAACGTGCCTTAGCCAGCGCCTATCAATCACGAACTACCCTGCTGCAAATGGGGCAGAAGGCCCGTGAGGAGATCGTAGCTAACCATGGCTGGATTGCTCGGGAACAGTCGATGATTGCAGCAGCAGAAAGAATCTTAAAGGAGACTAAGAAATAATGGGGAAGCAGTCTCGCCGCGGTCTGAGTTCTCAGAACTTGCCTAATGTTTTCCTGTATCATCCCCTCTGCATTTCTAAACATCCTCTTAGAAAGCAACTTCTACTCAGAAATCTTTGTGTTTCACTTTCTTACATTTGGGTTGCTCGTTAACTATGCAAAGGAAGCAAATCATGTCTCGGCCTAACGTAATCATTTATCGTGATCGCCTGCTTCCACCCTCTGAAACTTTTGTGCGGGCACAAGGAGAAGCCTTACAGGGCTTCACCCCATACTACACAGGCTCCACTATTGTGCAGGGTCTGCCGCTTCCTCGAGAACGAACATTATTAGTAAACCGAGGTGGATTGCTAGGCAAGGTGAGTGAAGTCTCACATAAACTATGGGGGTTTACACCCATATTGACTCAGCAAGTACGGAAACTTAATCCTGTGTTAGTTCATGCTCATTTTGGAACGGATGGCATCAGGGCTTTGCCTTTAGCACGAAATTTGCAAGTTCCCCTATTAGTCACCTTTCATGGTTTTGATGCCACGGTCAAGGATGAGTATGCCCGCCGTTCCTTCTACGGTCACCGAGTTTATCTTCGCCATAGAGAGGCGCTCAAGCACGAGTCCCAACTGTTTATTGCGGTGTCGGAGTTTATTAAGGGAAAGTTGCTAGAGCAGGGTTTCCCACTAGATAAGCTTATGGTGCACTATATCGGTGTGGATACAGGAGTTTTCCAGACAGATCCAAGTGTGCGGCGCGAGCCAATCGTGTTGTTTGTAGGCCGTTTAGTTGAAAAAAAAGGGTGCGAGTACCTCATCCGAGCCATGAGCAAGGTGCAGGCGGTAATACCTGAAGCAAAGTTAGTAGTAATTGGGGATGGCCCGCTTCGACCTACTCTTGAGCAGTTGGCTAGGAAAACACTGCGCCGTTATCAGTTCCTGGGGGTGCAGCCTGCGGAAAATATTCGGACGTGGATGAATCGGTCTCGCGTATTCAGCGTTCCAAGTATTACAGCCGCATCGGGTGACGCTGAGGGGTTTGGCATTGTAGTCGCTGAAGCCCAGGCTATGGGGTTGCCAGTGGTAAGCTTTTCTACCGGAGGCATTCCTGAGGCTGTGGCTGATTGTAGTACGGGTTTTCTAGTAGCTGAGCGCAACTGGGAGGAGGTTGCTAGCTGCATTCTACATCTGCTGACAAACGAAGTTCTTTGGCAGCAGTTTAGCCAACAGGGTCAAAGACGGGTGCAAACCTCTTTTAATTTGCAAAAGCAGACTGAGGTACTAGAAGAAATTTACAAACAGGTTCTTACTGAGAAACGGAGTGTTTAAGTGAAGCGACATCTTAGTTATCTTTCCGGGGTACCTCGAATTTCCACCGGCCCTGAAGCCGAGAACAGCGGACCCCGCGCCTCCATCCTTATGAGGAATCAGATGTGCCCCACAAACCTTTGACCCCTGGACGTCGGACCTTTCTATTGAGCTTGGCTGCCCTGTCTGGTATGGGGGCCTTCGCAATAGCTGATAAATTCAGGTATGCAAATCGTTACCTGGGGGCTACTGATGCTTTAGAGAAAGACTTCTCAGTCGTCGGGAATGCCTCTTTACGCGATCGCGCGGCGGCCAAAGGGCTCATTTATGGGGCAGCATTTCCCCACGTTGCCCTATCCTCAGACAGAGCGTTTGCCGCCGCCTTCGCCCAGGAGTGCGCCATCCTGGTGCCGGAGTCAATTCTCAAGTGGAAAGCCCTGCGACCTGAGCCAAATCGCTTTGACTTTGCTGCCGGTGACTTGATGGCTAAGTTTGCCCGTAATCACGGTTTACTTTTTCGAGGACATACATTAGTTTGGCATGAAGCTTTGCCGCAATGGTTTCAAGAATCGGTCAATAGTCAGAATGTAAGACGAATATTGCTTGAACATATTAAAACAGTCGTTGGTCACTACGCTGGCAAGATTCATTCATGGGATGTCGTGAATGAGGCAGTCTTACCCAAAGATGGACGGCCTGATGGTTTGCGAAATACACCCTGGCTTCAATTATTAGGACCAGATTATATTGAAATAGCCTTCCGTGCAGCAGCAGAAGCAGACCCTCAGGCACTACTGGTTTACAACGACCACTGGCTCGACTATGACACCAATGAGGGCAATACGAGGAGAACTGCTGTACTAAAGCTCTTAGAACGGCTGAAAGCTAAGGGAACCCCGATCCATGCCCTGGGCATCCAGGCTCATCTACTTCGTGACAAGCCCTACTTCAACCCGGCGAAGCTAAGAAGTTTCCTGCGGGATGTTGCTAGCCTCGATCTCAAGATCCTAATTACAGAAATGGATGTTACGGACAAAAAACTGCCCGTAGATGTGACACTACGCGATCACCTGGTTGCGGCTGCCTATGAGGATTATCTCTCAGTCGTCTTAGAGGAACCAGCAGTAATCGCTGTGCTGACCTGGGGACTCAGCGATCGCTACACCTGGCTATCCCAGGATGAACCACGGTCAGATAAGGCACCTGTCCGTCCCCTACCACTGGATGCCCAGTTTAGACGCAAGTTAGCCTGGAATGCGATCGCCCGTGCCTTCGATCAAGCTCCCATGCGTTGAGCCCCTAATCTTCTTGCTAGACCAGCTCGCTACAATTGAGCAATCAATTGATTTAGCTTCTCATAGTGGTATTAGCGGCCAAACAAAAATGAGGAAGAACCGTCGTTGCCGTTGTAGAAGTGCAGCCGCCCGAAGCCGAGAAATTGACCTCGCGATTTTTCCCCTTGAGGAAACGCAGTAACACCAAATAGGTAGACGCCACCGATATCGGGGTTGCGTCGAGGCTCTAGACGAATAGTCACAGTTTTACCGGGGGGAATTGGGGGGTTGAATGTGACTGAAATAATGTTCCTATCTTCATTACCCCTGACCTCACCCAGGGTGACATGTTGATTTCGATCCTCGTCAATAAAGGCGAGTGTATCATCCAGGTCGAAGCGAACATCATCCGGGCTCTCTCGCTGGGCAATGGTAACACGCTGCAGAGATTCACCAGCATCTGCGGGAACGCTGAGGGTGAAGTAGTATTTTGAGCCAAAGGCTCGGATATTCTTCTCCGTCGTTCGGGCGCCCAGTAGCTGGGGCGGATGGTTGAAGTAAACAGTGCCATCAGCTAGTTTGACAGCCTGAGCAGGCTGTCTTAACGCTCCTACAGAGCCAACCAAAAGGACAAGGCTGCCTCCAATCATTCTCCGACAGAAGTGCCTGAAAGTATCCATATTGCTATTAGACCTGCTGTATAGCAGGCAGGTTACCAAAGCTTTATATTCCAAGATTAACGCAACAACGCTAAAGTGTTTGGCGCTATCCCAAACCTAGTAGCCAGCGTCTGGATCATCAATCCTGCTGTACTAGAAGTAGAAGCAGCGGAAACCTATAATTGAAAGGATACGTTCTCTCACCTGCCCCTATGCGTTCTGCCTCCCGTTATCACATCACCACCTTCGGCTGTCAAATGAACAAGGCTGACTCCGAACGCATGGCTGGCATCTTGGAAGAAATGGGATTTCAGTTTGCTGAGAACCCCAACGATGCGGACCTAATTCTCTACAACACCTGCTCAATTCGAGATAATGCAGAGCAAAAAGTCTACTCTTACCTGGGCCGGCAGGCTAAGCGCAAGCAGGAGCAGCCCCATCTCACCCTGGTTGTTGCCGGTTGCGTCGCTCAACAGGAAGGGGAAAGCTTACTGCGCCGGGTTCCTGAGTTGGACTTGGTGATGGGTCCTCAGCATGCCAACCGCCTGGGTGACTTGTTGGAGCAGGTGTTCAACGGTGAGCAGGTCGTGGCCTCAGAACCGATTCAGATTGTCGAGGATATCACTAAACCTCGCCGCGACAGTTCTGTAACAGCCTGGGTAAATGTGATTTATGGCTGTAATGAGCGCTGTACCTACTGTGTGGTGCCTGGAGTCCGAGGTACTGAACAGTCCCGGACTCCAGCAGCAATTCGCAGCGAAATGGTGGAACTGGGACAACAGGGCTACAAGGAGATCACGCTTTTAGGCCAAAACATTGATGCCTATGGTCGCGATCTGCCGGGCTCCACTGCCGATGGGCGTCATCAGCAGACGCTGACAGATCTACTCTATTATGTCCATGACGTGCCGGGAATTGAGCGGATTCGCTTTGCCACCAGCCATCCCCGCTACTTTACTGAGCGCTTAATTCGCGCCTGCGCCGAACTGCCAAAGGTGTGCGAACACTTCCATATCCCCTTCCAATCGGGGGACAACGAGATCCTCAAGGCCATGGCGCGGGGCTACACCCAGCAAAAATATTGCCGCATCATTGCCAAGATCCGCGAGATTATGCCCGATGCTTCTATCAGTGCCGATGCCATTGTTGGATTCCCTGGAGAAACGGAAGTGCAGTTTGAGAACACCCTCAAGCTTGTGGAAGAGGTCGGCTTTGATCTGCTGAACACCGCTGCCTACTCTCCCCGACCAGGAACCCCGGCAGCAGTTTGGCAAGATCAGCTTCCTGAGGAGGTTAAACGCGATCGCCTGCAGCGACTTAACCATCTCGTCTCCGTAAAAGCTGCGGAACGCTCTCAACGCTATCTTGGTCGCACCGAAGAAGTATTGGTCGAAGACCAAAATTCCAAAGATTCGTCTCAAGTAATGGGTCGCACACGGGGCAACCGCCTAGTGTTCTTTACTGGCAACATTACTCAACTAAAAGGCCAACTTGTGCCCGTCAAAATTACAGAGTTTCGAGCGTTTAGCCTGACGGGACAACTGCTGCTAGTTGCTTGCTAAGGGTCTAAAACACCACAACCTGGTAGTCTATCTCTACAGATTGTTTCTAGAAACCGCTAATTCCTAGGTTGGCGTCTTCAAAAGTACTAGCGTTTTGGTAGCAGTAGTTCTCTACCTGTGAAGACAAGTTGATCTCCAGGCTTTAGTGAGAACTTTGTTTAGTGCCAGGCTTAAAGGGTGAAAAACACGTACAATCTGTTCAAACTTCAGAAAGGAGCGTAGCAATGGAATTCCAGACTACAGCACAGCAAGCTTGCTACGAAAAAGTTACTGTCTGGATGCAGGAGTTATTTAACAAGTATCCCTGCGCTAGAAGTGATTTTCCGGGATTGGGTATGTTGATGGGGTCTGCGATCGTAGAAGTATTAATTTACCCATGGGAAAACGATGATGCGATTATCAATACTCGTTCTTATGTGGTAACCGGTGCTCAACTTGATGCAAATTTGATGCACTTCCTGCTACGGGAAAACGTTGACATGCGCTTTGGTGCATTCGGAATTGATCCACAAGGTGACATCCTCTTTGAGCATACGATTGTGGGTTCCAGCTGCGACAAAAATGAACTAAAGGCTTCAGTGGTGGCAGTGTCACAGGTCGCAGACGAGTATGATGATCAGATTGTTTCCCAATGGGGCGGCAAGCGAGCGCTTGAACGAGTCCGTTGAGCGGCTAGTCCTACTGGCTTCCCTAGGAATAAAACGCTAGCAAGTCTGGTAAAAGGGTGTGATACGCTAGCTGCGTACTTGGAGTGCCAAAGGGATTGATCATGAGGAAACTGCGCGTGGGGCTGTTGTTTGGGGGCTGTTCTGGGGAACACGAGGTTTCCATTGCATCAGGTCAGGCGATTGCCCAAGCGCTTGGTGCAGAGCAGAATCCCAACCAGTACCAACTGCTGCCGTTTTATATCCACAAAGATGGGCGGTGGCAATCCGGGGATGTGGCTCAACAGGTTTTAGAATCTGGCACACCGGCAGCGACGATTGCGTCGGCTCATCCCCTACAGCAATTCCCCAACAGTCAAATCACGCTGTCATCCCAACCCCTCAACCGCTGGCAATCACCCTCTCAGGCAGCAGAGGTTGATGTCTGGTTCCCGATTCTTCATGGTCCCAATGGGGAAGATGGTACAGTTCAGGGTTTACTTCGTTTAATGCAGGTCCCCTTTGTTGGTTCTGGCGTTCTGGGTGCGGCAATGGGTATGGATAAAATCGCTATGAAAATGGCCTTTGCCCAGGCAGGTTTACCCCCAAGTAAAGTACATAGCTGTTAACCGCTCCCAGTTCTGGTCCAATCCCCACGATCGCTCCTTACTTTGTGACCAAATTGAAGCGACCATCGACTATCCCTGTTTTATTAAACCGGCAAACCTAGGGTCGTCGGTGGGTATTTCCAAAGCTCAGTCGCGGGCTGAGCTGAGGCAGCACTGGATCAAGCAGGCCGGTATGACCGGCGTCTGATCGTGGAAGCCGGTGTCATAGCGCGGGAAGTCGAGTGCGCGGTCTTGGGAAACGATCACCCTCAAGCTTCAGTGGTGGGAGAGATCACCTATCAAAGTGACTTCTACGACTATGAAACAAAGTACACCCAGGGGCAAAGCAGATCTGTTGATTCCTGCCCCAATCCCGGAAACGTCTCACTCAAATTCAAGACGTGGCCCTCCGGGCTTTTGCTGCTATTGATGGCGCAGGGCTTGCCCGAGTCGATTTCTTCTATATTGAAGCGACTGGAGAAGTCTTAATCAACGAGATCAATACCATGCCAGGGTTTACGGCAACGAGTATGTACCCCCGGCTCTGGGCTGCCACTGGTATTTCTTTTCCAAAGTTGGTCGATCAATTAATTCAGTTAGCTCTAGAGCGGCATTCCTCTCAGGCCGCAGTCGGTTTATAAGCCGTAGGTTTCGTGTCAGAGAGGCAGCTAGGGCTGTCGGAATACCACTTATCTAACGCTGAGAAACGGCAACGCTAAATCTTTTAGCTAAAGTGCTAATTGAGTTTCTTGCTACAGAAAGCTTGGCACCTCTAGCAAAGAGAGGTGCTTTTCTGTGGAACTACTCCATCCTGTACTTGGGCTCATTCAACGAAAGGACCTTCTTAGTGTTTTCTTAACAGGAGGTGTAGTGAACTCTTAACAATTAAGTGGGATAGTATCAACGATCTAGACATAACTTTTTCAAGCTGGCCTGGTCGTTGGTGAACCCTGCAAGGGCTTCACCTTCGTCCAGTCACTCCCTAGATCTGGCATGTAGCCTTTGCTGCGTAGGGGGAACGCAGCAAGGGGCTGCATAGAGAGAAACCGCACAAGTACCCTCGCCTCAAGCAAAATTATGGAACCTGACGCTAACGGCAATTTCGCGTTACAAATCCTGCATGCTTCAGACCTTGAGGCTGGGGTTTCCACCCCGGAAGATGCTCCCCGCTTCTCAGCCGTTGTAAACGGGCTAGAGTCTGAGTTTCCCGACCAAACCCTGCTCCTGTCCTCAGGAGATAACTATATCCCTGGTCCTGTCGTGGTTGCCGGTGCTGATCCCAGCCTAGAAGACGAGTTTGGGGCAGTGGCTCAAGATGAGCCTGACACCCCGGCAGCTGACAGCGTTCTAGGCATACCCGCTCAGGGCCGAGGCGACATTTTGCTGATGAACGAGATTGGTTTTGATGCCTCAGCGCTGGGGAATCATGAATTCGACGCGGGTACCACAGTCGTAGCGGACTTGATTGCGGGGGAATCTGAATTCCAGGATGATGACGAAGATGGAACTCCTGACGATGCCAATGGCAACGGTATCCCGGATGTTCTTTCTACCTATCCAGGGACGAACTTTCCCTACTTGAGCGCCAACTTAGATTTCAGCACAGATAGTAACCTGTCTGAGCTTGCCGTTGAAGGTGGCCAGGCACCGCAACCGAACAGCCTTGCTGAGAGCACCGTTATCGAGGTGAATGGGGAATCCATTGGTGTTGTCGGGGCAACCACTCCCCTGCTGGAGAGCATTTCCTCGCCTGGGGACGTCACTGTTTTACGTGATGTGGCTGCTGAGATTCAGTCGGCGGTGGATGCCCTCACTGAACAGGGTGTCAATAAAATTATTCTCACCTCTCACCTGCAGCAGCTATCCAATGAACAGGAGCTAGCGGGGCAGCTAGAAGGGGTGGATGTGATCATTGCTGGCGGTTCCGATACGCGGCTGGCTGATGAAACAGACCGCCTTAGAACTGGGGATGAAGCCGAAGGTCCCTACCCAATTCTGACGGAATCAGCTAGCGGGGAACCTGTCGCGATTGTCAGTACCGATGGCAACTACAGCTATGTGGGGCGCTTGGTTGCTGAGTTCGATGAAAACGGTCTGCTGCTGCCAGAGAGTATCGCTCCAGAAGTTAGCGGGGCCTACGCCACAGATGAACAAGGGGTGGCGGACACAGGTAACTTTGACCCCAACCCCGATGTAGTGGTGATCGCCTCTGCAGTCGGTGAAGTCATTGCGGAACAGGACGGCAACATTTTTGGCAGTACTGAGGTATTCCTCAACGGGGAGCGAGAGGATGTCCGCACGCAAGAAACTAATCTCGGGAACCTAACTGCCGATGCTAGCCTAGCTGCTGCTCAAGCAGTTGACGATAGCGTGGTCGTCTCGATTAGGAATGGCGGCGGCATCCGTGCCTCCATTGGCACTGTTGATCCAGAAACGGGTGAACCGCTTCCTCCGCTTGCTAATGAAGCAGCCGGTAAAGAAGCAGGGGATGTTTCTCAGCTAGATATTGCCAATTCCCTGCGGTTCAATAATGAACTGAGCCTGCTCACCCTCACCGCTGAACAACTGCTCGCGACGATTGAGCATGGTGTTGCGGCAACCGAGCCTGAAGCAACTCCGGGACAGTTTTCCCAGGTGTCTGGTCTGGCCTTCAGCTTTGACCCAGACCTGCCTGTGGGCGACCGAGTACAATCCCTAGCTGTTCAGGATGCCGATGGCAATATCTCCGATGTGGTGGTTCAAGATGGGGAACTGGTGGGAGACCCGAATCGGGAGTTCCGCACCGTGACTCTGAATTTTCTAGCCGATGGTGGTGACAGCTACCCCTTCCCTCAGTTTCAGGAAGAGAACCCAGGTAGAGCCAATCGAGTTGACTTGACAGCGTTGGAACTAGAAGCGGGTACCGCCACCTTTGCAGACCCCGGTACCGAGCAAGATGCCCTGGCTGAATATCTGGCTGAGAATTTTGCCGAGCAGCCCTTTGACAACGAAGATGAGCCACCGGAGGAAGACGAGCGGATTCAAAACCTCAACGAGCGTAGCGATACGGTTCTCAGTGCTGCTCCCACAGACCCCTCCTCGTCGGCAGAGATCGCCTTGGCCCCAATCGGCACCTATGAAACGGGTGTCTTTGATGAAGGGGCTGCCGAGATCGTCGATTATGACCCAGAATCCCAGCGCTTATTCGTCGTCAACGCCAACGATGCCTCAGTGGATGTGCTGGATGCCAGCAACCCCAGCGAACCGACGCTAGTTAGCACGATCGATGCATCGTCCTTTGGGGCAGGGGCAAACAGCCTTGATGTTTTCGGTGGCGTCGTGGCTGTCGCAATTGAGAATGAAAATACCCAATCGCCTGGTACAGTTGCCTTCTTTGATGCCGAGGGAAATGCGATTAGCTCTGTTACCGTCGGGGCACTGCCCGATATGCTCACCTTTACTCCCGATGGACAGAAGGTGCTGGTCGCCAACGAGGGCGAACCCAGTGATGACTACACCGTTGACCCTGAAGGTTCTGTCAGTATCATCGATGTGTCCGGTGGTATTGCCAACCTTACCCAAGATAATGTCACAACTGTTGGCTTCAGCGCCTTCAATGACCAAGAAGCTGAACTGACAGCAGCTGGAGTGCGTATCTTTGGTCCTGATGCCTCCGTTGCCCAGGACCTGGAGCCGGAGTACATCACGGTTTCTGAGGATTCTACGACCGCCTGGGTTTCTTTGCAAGAAAGCAATGCCCTTGCCCAGCTGGACCTTGCTGCTGGCGAGATTACGGATATCTTGCCCCTGGGGCTCAAGGACCACAGTCTTCAGAGCAATGGTTTAGATGCCAGCGATGAAGATGGTGAAATTAACATCGACAATTGGCCGGTGCAGGGGATGTACCAGCCGGATGCGATCGCGTCCTACGAGGTCAATGGCGAGACCTTCCTGATCACGGCAAACGAGGGCGACAGCCGCGATTATGAGGGCTTCAGTGAAGAAGCGCGGGTCGCAGACCTGCAGCTTGACCCCACTGCTTTCTCGGATGCGGCAGCCCTGCAGGCTGAGGAAGCTCTGGGCAACTTAACCGTTACCACCGCCAATGCGGATACCGATGGGGACGGCGACTTCGACCAGCTCAATGCCTTTGGAGGCCGTTCTTTCTCCATCCGCGACACCCAAGGAAATCTCGTCTACGACAGCGGCGACGACTTTGAGCAGATTACCGCTGCCCTGTTGCCGGAAAATTTCAACTCCAACAACGACGAGAACGGCTCCTTTGACAGCCGCAGCGCTGATAAAGGCCCGGAGCCGGAGGGTGTCACCACTGGTGTAATTGGCGATCGCACCTATGCCTTCATTGGCCTGGAGCGGATTGGCGGCGTGATGACCTACGATGTTACCGATCCAACGCTTCCGACCTTTGTCCAGTACATTAATAATCGTGACTTTAGCGTTGAGTTTGATCCAGAGGCTGCGGCAGCGGGAGAATCAGTAGCCTGGCGAGCAGCGGGAGACCTCGGTCCTGAGGGCCTGACTTTTATTGCCGCCGAAGATAGCCCCAACGGAAATCCTCTGTTAGTCACTGCTAACGAGGTCAGCGGCACGACCAGCATCTTTGAGATTTCCAATATCCTGAGTGGCAGTGACAGTCAGAATACCTTTCCCGTCTCTCGTGACAAGGGCACGGTCACGATCACTGATTTTGGAGGTGTGGATACTGGCGTCAACCCATCGCCCACAGCAATTGCCGAAGCAGATACCCTCCAGTTCCAAGGGGAGGGACTAACTGCTGAGAAGATGCTTTTGACCCAGGACGGCAGTGACCTGGCGATCACCTTTGAGGGCAGTCAGGGTATTCAGGCGCGTCTACGAGATTTTGCTCTGGAAGATCTAGATAACCTGCAACAGCCTACAGGTGCAGCGGTCGATGTCGGCAACATCCGCTTTGACGAGCAAACTGAAGTTCAAGACAGCTTTGATGTCTTCGACGCAGACCAGCAGCGGCAGCAAATTTTCAATCGAGACAGTGTGACATTCCTCAACGACTTGAACAATGACATTAAAGGCTTCGGCGGCTCCAATGATGTAATTAACGGTCAGGGTGGGAATGACAACCTGG
>JAUJON010000394.1 GCA_030447595.1 Thermosynechococcaceae cyanobacterium YX3bin19 | reverse complement strand
GGCAGAACTCGACCAAATTGCTGAAAACCAAGGTCGCTGGCCCGCGCCAGATGCCGAAGGATTAGCGAACGAGCTAGACTTGTCACCGGTGCAGCAGCAAGCTCTTCATAAACGTCTTGTTGCCCATCCGGGACAAACGGTGTCCGAAACTGCCGCGCTCAATCATCCGTTGTCAGCACAACGAGCAACTTACGTTGCCTGTACCCTGGAACAGGGTGATAAGTTGCCAGATTCTGTTGCGGCACTTCGTGAGGAGCCAAACTGGAACTTTCGTAGTCTTAGAGCAGGTCACTTTCCAATGATATCAATGCCCGATCAGTTAGCGGCTCTGCTTATAGAGGTTGCAGAACAAGCTGATACCGCTGTGTCATAGAGGGAGAAGACCGATTTCATATCGGGCACAGAAGAATACAAGATCGGGGAACACGAAGCCGCCGAACAAGCGCTTGCACCGACGCCGCTATGCGGCCCTATGATCGCCCCGATTTTGGAAGCTATTTTCAGCTTAATTGCCTATCGATTTATCAATGCGGCGCGGGTGAAGCGCAGGCCGTTGGGCTGCTTAAGCTATCGGTGAAGGCGGTATTTCGATTTTGTCGGTGAGGCGATTCAAGAAGTTTAAGATAGAGCAATTCTGTCGATGTAAATGTGCTGACCGAGAGGCAAGATCGTGAGTCAAATTGATGTCACCACAATTAGAAGTCTAGGTGATCTGCATCACAAGATTGCGATCACGCTCGAATTACGCAAGCGCGGTCATACTGTTGTTTTCGCAACACATAAAGGATACCAAGCCAAAATTGAAACCTTGGGGTTTGAGTTTCACGAGATGCGCCCTGACGGGACAGACGATCCTTCAGAAATAACACGAATGACCGACGCAAAAACAGGTTCGGAATACGCCGTCCGTCAGTGGCTGCTGCCAAACCTGCGTGAAACCTATACCGACTTGATGGGTAGTGTTGCAAAAACTTTCTCAAACGCTATCTATAGGTTGTAAGTTATAGTTCTGGCGCTACAAACAGTGTTTCCTAGATTTTTTGCAACACTACCAGCGGCTCTATCCCACCCCTAACCTGTCATAATCCTTGTGGCAGACTACTAGTGGAATTGCCCAGATTAATTACCACCCTGAATTTTGCCGTTATGCTGCTTCGCTTATTTCGCGCTATATCGCTATAAACAGTATTGCAAACTAACCGTAAAGGAGAATTTGGCATTGAAGATACATCTTGATACTGATTTTGGCGGTGATATTGACGACATTTGTGCCTTGGCAATGCTGCTTAGATTGTCGAGTGATGCTCATCTTACAGGAGTTACGACAGTTGCCGAGATAAACGGCAGAAGAGCCGGACAAGTTAAACATGTCTTGGAGCTTGAAGGCAGAAACGATATTCCGGTTGCCGCTGGAGCAGATATTTCTCAAGGATTCTATCCCTATGAACTGGGTCTTCCGCCTGAAGAGAGGTATTGGGCAAGAACCGTTGCGCCTTTACCGAAGGTTGCGGGAGAAGCTGTTGAACTTCTAAAGCAAAGTGTTGAGCAGGATGCAACTGTGATTGGAATTGGTCCCTTTACAAATCTATATCTGCTCGAAAGCCAATATCCGGGGGTACTGCTCAATGCCCGGCTCTTCCTCATGGGTGGCTACGTCTATCCGCCGCGAGAAGGCTTCCCACAGTGGGGCAACGATGATGATTTTAACGTTCAAGTTGACGCTCGATCAGCCCTATGCATCATTGAAAATTCAGATCCGACGTTTGTTCCTCTCTCAGTGACAGTGGAAACCGCGCTGAGGAGAAAACATCTGGAAGCCTTGAGAGGAGGGGGCGCGTTAGGTCAATTGCTTGCAAGACAGGCAGAAGCATTCGCAGAAGATGAGCAAATCGGAGAAAAGTTTGGCAAGACTTGCAACAAACTACCCAGGGACATCATTAATTTTCAACACGACCCGCTGACTTGTGCTATCGCGCTCGGTTGGCACGAAGGAGTAGAGACTTCACATGCTCCGCTGAAAACAGAATTAAGAGATGGAGTGCTGCACTGGAGAATTGACCCTGATGGTAAGCCAACACGGGTTGTAACTAAAATAGACGGGGACAGATTTAGCCAATTCTGGGTTGA
>JAUJON010000030.1:14116-31605 GCA_030447595.1 Thermosynechococcaceae cyanobacterium YX3bin19 | reverse complement strand
CTCAAATTGTTTGTTGCGAACACTACATTGATAGCCAATCAATCAGTCTGCTCAAACGAGAATTAGGGTTAGATTAAGATGCTTGAACCAGGACTACTTGTTTGTGGATGGTACCAGGCCCTGAATTTCCTTTGGTCATTGAAGGGGGCTTGATACCTGTAGCAGCTCAGCTTCCTCGAGATTTTGCCCTACTTCAGCTAGGTACTTCTCAGGGTTTTTTAGTAGAGCTTTGACTGATTTTTGTTCTCGCTCTTGAATTAACAGTCCGCCTAAGTGGATGACAGCCAGAACAATTGCTCCAAGCGGCAAAATGTAGCTGTGGATTGTGTATAAGCGTTCGACTGTTGCTGTTGTAATTGCTCCGCCCCCGGTCAGGATCGCTCGGAGTGTTTTGCCAATCAGGGGGATTGCCTCAATCGTACCCAGCTCAATGTTAAACCGCCAGTAACCTAATTGTGTCCAGTCAAGAATCATCGCAGTCCAGCTAAGGCCAATTGCAGTTAAGGTTAACCCAATCCCCCCCAGCCAAGCGGTTAACCAGCCGAGACGGAACTGTCTTCCCAGGAACATCACCACGATTTGCAACAAAGAGATAATAATGAGTCCGTTGCCAACAATGTCGTGTAGGTTTTTAATCAACCAGCCATTTGGCACCTCAGTAATAATTTGCTTAATCGAGTTGTATGCCCCCCCTGCCGTTGGCTGGTAGTTGAAGGCTAAAAGCGTTCCTGTAACTGCAGATAATAGACTTAGAGTAAGCGTTGCTACTGCCAGAATCGTAGCTAATCGCCGGAGGGCAAAGAAGTACCGAATGCTGTTCATGACTATCGCTTGATCGCTATTGTTTAAATTTATTAAGCTCATTATAACGAGATGTTAAATCTACAGCCCCCTCTAAATTGCTCCTATCCCTGAGGATTTAGGCCTTCTGGAAGTAGGCTGGAGCTTGAGAAAAAGAGCACTGCAGCCCAATGCTTGAGTATCCTGAGCGCAATGGATCAAACTGAAAATTTGAGGTTGAAGGATTATTGAGCGGCAAGTATTCCACTTGTTGTAGCCAAATTATGTTGTTGACGGAGCTGCCCCGATACCCACCTTGGCGGTACCGACTTAGGAATAAACACTGAGCAGGTATGATATAGACTAAGTTCCTAAGCTGGAGTTGCTTTAGAGCAAAATCAACCCTTAGAGGTGTGTCAAGGCAACCTTAGATTTGATTTCTAGCAAAGGCACTTTTTTACAACACAAAATTCGAGCAGCTTAGAGATCAGGAGATAAGTATGCCAATTCAAATCAAGGACGATATCGTATATATCCTGTTAAGAAAAATTCATGAAGGTGACCTGAATGCCGAGGGGCAGCACGAAGTAAATCTTTTGGAGGAGGATTTTACTGGTCGTGAGCTCACTGAATCTGAGCTTATGGGTACTCTAGATTTCCTAAATCAAAAAGGTTTCATTAATGCCAAGTTTTCCGGCAATGCTTATGCAAATCAGGAAGATGTCCCTAACGTAACAGGAGGCGGTGAGTTTGACTTTAGGGTTGCCAACACGTATGGTGCACCAGATGGGCCGCTGCCTCATTTAATTAAGTTCGAAAAGGCAGAGCTGACTGAGAAAGGTGTCAAAATGCTGGAGGAGATGGAGGCCAATCCACCCCAAGCAATGTCAGAAGGGCCATCAACGCCAATTGCTACTAAAGATATGCCCTTCCTTGAGAAAGTGATGGTTAAGGGCGACTTGGAAGATATCTTTGACGCCCGCGATATCACAGAAGTGGTATTCCGCACTATGCGTGACATGATGACGACAGAAGTCTCCGACCAGGTTGCCGAGGAACTGCACAAGGAAGCAGAGCCCACTGAGGATAAAGCTCTCCAGAATGAAGTAGCCGACCTTTGGAAAGATACCAATCCCATCGTTGCTTTCCTCAGCCGCGTGCGCCCTCCCCTGAAGATTAAACCCGAGAACTTTATTCGGCGAGTTAACCAAGAGGGTGGTCTAGCCCAAGGAGATGATCCAAAACAAGTGATCAACGCAGTCTTTTCAGCTACTAAAGATGAGCTATCTGAAGAGCGGATTAGGGAAATTGCTGGATTTTTACCCGATGAAATCCGGGAAATGTGGGAGCAGGCTTAAGCTAACGTAGTCTAAGCGAGTACCTGCCACTTTTAAAAGAACCATGCCCCCAGCAAGTTATGCTGTGGGGTTATTTATTGGGCTGATGCAGTGAAGCGCTTGGTAATGAAAGCCTGGGCATAAACTTCCCTCAAATTAGGGATGTGGTGGAGCGGCTGCATATTTAGGATTAAGAGTGCTTGTCGCCAAAGCATATTGGTTTATTCACCTAGGAGATACATTATGGATACACACCAGCCGTTCCTTGAGAAAGTGATGGCTCAGGGTAATCTGAAGAGCACTGACGAGGCCAAGAGAGCTACTGAAGTTGTATTCCGCACAATGCGTGATGTGATGTCTGACGAAACGATTGAGCGTGTTGAAGATGAACTCGATAAGACTGACGAGACAGCGGAAGACCTCTGGGAAGATACAAATCCTCTCGTGAGATTTCTGAGCAAAATTCGCCCCCAGCTTGAAATTAAGCCAGAAAACTTTTTGATCCGCCTCCAGCAAGAGGCGAATTTACCGGATGCAGATCCAGCAGCCGTGTTGAAGGCAGTATTTTCAGCCACTAAAGAAGATTTGTCTGAAGCACGAGCACAGGAAATTGCTGGATTTTTACCCGATGAAATTCAGGAAATGTGGCAGCAAGCCTAGAAAAATACAGAATTCTTGCGAACAGGCAGGGATGCTCAAATCCGCTAGCTGCTAATAGTTCATTCAAGTGCAAGCGGCTTTTTAACGTTATAAGCAGAACTCCCTAGCCTGCTTTAGGGAGTTCTAAGTGACTTCAATTTAGTTTTAAGGCCCTATATCTAATATTCATCGACTCTCATTAGGGATAACACTCGGGTTGTGCAACTTGGGTCAGCTGGGTTAGAAAGAGCAGGACTTTAACTGTTTATCGCCGTAGTCAATAGTCCAGAGGTAGTCGGTTTCGTTATAGGTTACTAGACCAAAATTATGTTCGCTACCCAGCTTAGTTGCTTTCGTTTCAATGAAGTTGTCAAGTTCCTGAACTGATTCAACCAGTTCTTGCTTTTGATCTTGCGGTAGAGAGGCAACCTTTGGAGCCATATACCCACAACCCGAGGCTGGAATCCCCTTTGCGAAATCGATCGTTTAAGGCCACAGTTGCGGGCTTCAGTGTGATAGTCATAGCTATCCTCCTTTAAGATATTCAAAGTCAATGAAGCTACTCAGTAACTTGCGCGCTTTCCATCTAAGGCATGAAAGTAGCCTAAGGTTAACGACTGGCAATCTCTGCCGTGGCGGTCTTACAGGCACCGACGATACGGTGATCATTAGAACTTACGGCAGGAACCTGATGAAGATCGGCCAACTTGACTTCTGAACTAAAGTCCTTGTGCCATCACCGGAGATCGCATTAACGTCGAGTATTTTGTTGGTTTGGGAACCGACAAAACAGGTAAATTCAGACCGGGAGTAAAGCACCAACTACCTTTTCCCTGCTCACGGCTAAACACTACATAATTCTGGCGAACCTGATTCGGCTGCGGCGTCTCTCCATACACATAAACTTTGTCAGGAGAATGGCCAACTTTATTGAAGTCTTTTGTTTGAGCTTGAGCAATCCGCCAGTCCGGCAAAACTGCTTAAAGCTAAGGTTGCGGTTATACCAATGATAGTCCTTGGCATCCACTTGATTGATTGAAGTTTAGTGGTATCAAACATATTGATCTCAGTGACATCAACTTTCCCGCTTGCTCCCTAACCCCAATGCGAAGTGGGCTTGAGGACGAATAGAAGCATAAAAGCTAAGGATTCTTGACTCTATAAAGGAGCCAGCAAACAATTATTTCCACAAAGTATTACTGAAACAATTGCTCTCAAATGAGGTCAAAAGGCATGCAAACTAGGGGATAGTCTGTTCTAGGCATCCTGTTGCCCCACCGGTTTAGTCAAACCTAGACCATCCAACGGCGGATTACCGTCTGCCTCTAGGGAAACAAATTATTCTTTAACCTTATGTCTTCCGACGGTTGTGTTGTCTCGATCTCTGGAGAAAGCAGGTTAAGATTTGCTCACTTTACCTAGGGTTATCTTCACCCTGCTTTTCCTTAGAACGCAGCAGAGACCTTTAATTGTGCCCTCAAAATTACTTACTGGGCTGACATCAATTGTTGTACCAGATCGTCTCAATAGATTCAGCGACCTCTAAAGCACGGTTTCGTTCTGGAGAATCCAGCAAAACCGTGACGTGACCCAGCTTGCGGCCAGGATAAGACTTCGTTTTACCGTACCAGTGAATAAAGGCAGAAGGAATTGCTGCTAGGCGTTGCCGTTGATTCCAGGTAGCTGTCTTGAGACTGCTCAAACCCTAGCAAGTTGACCATAACTGCCCCTTGACTCTGTAGGGCTGTACTGCCTAGAGGTAAGCTGCAAACTGCCCGTAGGTGCTGCTCAAACTGGGAGGTTTTGCAGGCATCAAGGGTAAAGTGGCCTGAATTATGGGTTCGAGGGGCAATTTCGTTGACGAGCACTTGCCCTGTAGGAGTGAGAAAACAACTCAATGCCAAACAGGCCAAACTGCTTGACTTTCGAGCAGCGTGTGGAAGATCGCTGTAATTTGACTGCTGAGTGCAGAAGTTAAATCAGCAGGTGCAATTACCCGGCGGCAGACCTGATTGACCTGCTGGGTTTCAACAATGGGATAAGTGCGAAGTTCCCCCCCTGCGGAACGAGCAGCAATGATTGCCAGTTCTCTCTCAAAGGGATGAATTCTTCAACTAAAAAAGCATCTTTGCACTCTTGTCTAGTGCTTAGACGCTGCCAAAGAGCCGCCAGTTCAGTGCTGTGATTGACAATGAAAGTCCCCTGACCGTCATAGCCATGACGACGGGCTTTGAGCACAAGCGGAAACTGAAACCTAAAGCCCTTAAGTCTGAGTCAGGATTGATGCTGGCAAATTTAGGGACAGGTAAGTTTATCTGCTGTAGATAACAACGCTGGTGGTACTTATCAAGGAGTGGGCAGGGGTTTCCAGGCTAGGTCGAAAACAGGTACCCTGGTGGGCAAGGTGAGCTAAGGACTTGAGGTCAACAAACTCATTTTCAAAGGTAATAACGTTACAGCGAGCAGCTAGTCGTGATGTAGCTTCGATATCTTGAAGGGATGCCAAAATATTATCGGCAGCAACTACGGCTGGATCGGTGGCCTGGGGGGTCTGGACTATCAATTCAATTCCTAAAGATTGGGGCTGCACCCGCCATCATCCAGGCTAACTGGCCGCCTCCAATGACTCCGACTCGCTGTACAGCTCTAGACGGATCTGATTTTGATTGAGACGATAGTTGCGGGTGAAGCATAACAAGATCTTTAAAGTTAACGACAACCTAGAGAGTCACGGGTCGCCACACCCGTTATTGGGTTAATGCCGCTAGCCTGTGGACACAGCTCACTAACTTGTAACTTGGCACCGTCTAAAATTGCGTCACTAAAGTCAGTGCCAGAGATATTGGCCTCGTTAAGGTTGACTGCAGCAAGATTGTTTCTGCCAAAATCAATTCACTCAGGTCAGCTTTGGTGAAATCAATCTGGTCCATCATGGCAGCCGTCAGATCTGCACCATGCAGGTTGCACCTGTCATCACAGAGGCACTAAAAATACCTCCACGCAAATTGGCATCTGCTCCATATTGGCATTGGCAGTCAGAGGCCCGTAGGTCCTGCCCAGAAAAGTCCTGGCCTTTAAGTTGACCTAAAGGAAGGTGGGTGTATCACCTCTGAGGCGCTTTCTGCGCTCCAGGCAGGCGCAGAGCAAAGAAAAACAACGAGCACAGCAACCCAATAAACCAGCGAAAACCGCATCAAATGTACTTTGCAATACGAATTGTCTTCATTGTCTGATCTAAAGCATTTACTAGACAAGATTGAGAGCTAGAAAACATTTTGTCCCAAACACGCTAGTGCAAAGCTACACTTTCAGTGCGAGACTGGCTACCCAACTCTACTCCAGCCTAGGCTGAACTCAAAAAGTCTATGGCTGAGAATCGACGAAATCACACGCTCCTCGCTTGACAGTACATATTGTCTGGGTGACAAAATATCGCTATCACGTCCTCAAGGGTGAGATTCAAAAGCGATGTCGAGAACTGCTGATCCAAATCTGTGATGCTTTATGCGCATTCTCAAAGGTTCTGTCAGCAAAGATCACGTTCATATGCTCATTGAGTATCCTCCGTCCCAATCTATTAGTGAGATTGTTCAACGGCTCAAAGGCCGCACTTGGAGGCGGCTGCAACAGGAATATCCAGAGCTTCAGAAACGATACTGGGGCCATTTCTGGGCGATTGGCTAAGCATGGAGTACTGGAAGCATAAGTGAGCAAATGGTGCAGGAATATCTGGAGCATCATCGCCATCCGTCCAATGCAGACAACGACAACTTTCTGAGAGTAAAAGGACTTTCAGTCTCGCTCAAACCTCTGCACTTTCAGTGCTCTGGGATACCTAAGAAGTGAGAGGTTGTTGTCGAACCCGGCCTTTGGTACTCTAGACTCCTTATGTAAGCACCTATTCTTTAAAGAGCCTTCCCATCCCCATGGCAGCAAAAATTCCTGTAACTGTAATCACTGGGTTTCTCGGTAGCGGTAAAACAACCCTAATTCGTCATCTCCTCCAGCATAGTCAGGGCCGACGCATTGCTGTACTCGTGAATGAGTTTGGTGAATTGGGCATTGATGGAGACTTGCTCCGGTCCTGCTCAGTCTGTCCCGAAGGTGCTGATCCTGACGACGGCGCCTCCAACATCGTCGAGCTAACCAACGGGTGCTTGTGCTGCACTGTCCAAGAGGAGTTTCTGCCGACAATGTTGGAGCTACTCAAGCGTCGAGAGAGCCTCGATTGCATCTTAGTTGAAACCTCTGGGCTGGCACTGCCTAAACCGCTGATCAAAGCGTTCCGCTGGCCAGAGATTCGTCATGCCGCAACCGTGGATGGAGTGATTACGGTGGTTGACTGTGCCGCGATCGCCGCTGGGGAAGTTGTGGGAGACCTACAGGCATTAGAAGCTCAACGTCAAGCTGACCCTAGCCTGGATCACGAAACGCCCATTCAAGAACTGTTTGAAGATCAACTGGCCTGTGCAGACTTGGTTGTGCTCAATAAAACTGATTTAGTAGACTCTAGCGCTCAAAAACAGGTAGTGTCACTAGTCCAGCATGAGCTGCCCAGGGCGGTTAAGGTGGTGCCCAGTGCTCATGGAACCTTAGATATCAATCTGCTTTTGGGCTTTAATGCCGCAGTGGAGGAAGACCTGGCCGCTCGCCCCAGCCACCACGATACAGAGGAGGACCACGACCACGACGAGCAGATCACCTCTACTCACTTCGTTTTGCAGGGCTCCTTTGATCCAGACACCTTAAAAAACCAGCTCAAAGCCCTGGTTCAGGAACAAGAAATCTACCGGATTAAGGGATTTGTTGCCGTTCCCCATAAATCGATGCGGATGGTACTTCAAGGGGTTGGTGCAAGATTCGACCAGTTTTATGATCGCCCCTGGCAACAGTCAGAGCCCCAGGAGACCCGCCTGGTATTCATTGGCCGGAACTTAGACGCAGCACAAATTGAATCTCAACTCATCGCGATAACCAGCTAGATATGGAAGAGCAAGCCAGCGCCCATGTTTTTGTTTCGGGTCAAGTGCAGGGCGTATTTTATCGCTCAGAAACCGCTAAAGCAGCCCAAAAGTTGGGTGTGGCAGGCTGGGTGCGTAACCTACCGGATGGTCGCGTGGAAGCGGTGTTTGAAGGTCCGCAGGCTACAGTAGAGACAATGGTACGCTGGTGCCACCAGGGAAGCCCGGCTGCCAGTGTCTCCAATGTAGAGGTCAACTACGGGCAGCTAGAAGGTCTTGACCGCTTTGAGATTCGGTAGTGATAGGGTTCTTCTTTAGAGCTGTACTGCCAGAAACACGACGGACGTACTCAATCACTTAGCTCACCAGGGTAGAAGTTACCGCTCAAGGTTTCCTCTAACGGGTAGGGGCAATTTTGAGGAAAGGTGAAATCAGGTAAATTTGTTTCTCCCATAGCTAAGTCTTTACTATTTTCGTAAGCTTCGATTAGCGCTTCCTCAAGGTAAGATTTCAAGCTAGGGTTATCTCGTAACAATCGCCAGGTTTCCCGTCGCTGAACCCGAATCATTGATAGCCAGCTAGGGCTCCGTCTTTCTGGTTGATACTCCCACTTCAGCAAATGTCCCATCAAGAAACTTAAGCGGTTTCGCAGTTCTGCCCGCTGCTGTTTGCCCAACGACTCAATTTCCTCAATCAGGTTTGGTAGATCAAGTTGACTCCACTGTTGATGGTGGAGAAGTGAGGCCTGCTTCTGAGTCCAGGCATAGAAATCGGTTTCGTAGAGAGGTTTCATTGTTGATTCCAGCTTGGGTGGGTCTTCAAACTGAACCCTAGGCAACACCGACCCAGTTGCTCACATCCTAGCTGAGGAAATCACTTCAATGTTCGTAGCTGGGTATCTAGCAAGAACTACCCATGCGACTATTCGCAGGAGTAAGAGAAATTACCCTCGCATAAGTTCTGCTAATAAAACACGCTAAATTAGGGAAAATTAGTCTTTCAGCATCTGCATGACTAAAGCCGCTCAAGTTCCCCCCAGCCCTTTGACTCGCGTAACGCCCCTAATTGAGTACCAAGTGGCGATGCCCCAACCAGCCACCCATCTGTTTGAAGTGGAATTGCACTTAAAGGATTGGCAGTTGGATCAATTGGATTTGAGGCTGCCCGTCTGGACTCCTGGTTCTTACCTCGTGCGAGAGTATGCCAAGCATCTTCAGAGTTTCTCTGCTCAGATGCTAGATGGTCAATCACTCATTTGGCGCAAAATTAGCAAAAACCATTGGCAAGTTGAAACCGCAGGTATCACTGAACTAACCATTCACTACCAGATTTTTGCCAATGAGCTAACGGTTCGTACCAATCATCTCGATGCGACTCACGGCTACTTCAATCCTGGTGCCGTTTTCTTCTATATACCCGGGTTTGAAGATTGTGAAATTCGGGTGGCGATCGTGCCGCCTCCAGAGTGGCACGTTATAACTCCTTTACCCACACTTGCAGGTCAAACTAACACATTTCAGGCTGCTGACTTTGACACCCTGGTAGATAGCCCGTTTGAAGTGGGTACTCATTCAGTCTATGAATTTGAGGTGCTGGGGAAATCTCACCAATTAGCCGTGTGGGGACAGGGGAACGCTGAACCAGAACGATTGATCCGGGATACGCAGAAAGTGATCGAGGCGGAGGCCGAGCTGTTTGGAGGACTGCCCTACGATCGCTATCTATTCCTCCTCCACCTATCCAATCAAGGCTTTGGCGGCCTAGAACACAAGTACGCCTGTTCCTTAAACTATCCCCGGTTTGGCTTTCGCGCAGAAGACAAGTACAACCGCTTCATCAGCTTAGTTGCCCACGAGTTCTTTCACCTGTGGAACGTTAAGCGGATTCGCCCCCAGGCTTTAGAAGTATTTGACTACGATTGCGAAAATTACACGCCATCCCTCTGGTTTAGTGAGGGAACCACCAGCTACTACGATTGGATGATCCCGTTACGCGCTGGCATTTATGATGCTGCGTACTGCTTAAAACAGCTAGGAGAATCAATTACCCGGCTGCAAACTACCCCAGGACGGCACGTCCAACCCCTGAGTGAATCCAGTTTTGACGCCTGGATTAAGCTGTACCGACCCGATGCCAATAGTGGAAACTCACAAATTTCCTATTACCTCAAGGGTGAAATGGTGTCGCTGCTGCTAGATTTACTGATCCGGCAACGGCAGCAAAACGCGCGATCGCTCGACGATGTGATGCGACAGATGTGGCAGCAGTTTGGTAGATCTGAAACAGGCTTTACCCCTGAGCAACTGCAAACAGTCATTGAATCTGTTGCTGGGATGGACCTGGAAGACTTCTTCCAACGCTACCTACATAGCACAGAAGAACTACCCTTCAACGAGTACCTGGAACCTTTTGGCCTACTTTGCGAGGAGGTGCCAGAAGATAGTCCCCCCCACCTTGGTTTAAGTCTGAAATCAGATAAAGGTACTGCCTCAGTTAAATTTGTTGAGGCAAATTCTCCTGCCCAACGTGCTGGGGTTGATGCTGGAGATGAACTGTTAGCAATCAATGGCTTTCGAGTCAGCCCGGAACAATTGAACGACCGGCTCAAAGATTACCAACCGGGAGATGAAATTGAGCTAACTCTTTTCCACCAAGATGAGCTGCGAACCTGCTCTGTAACGTTAGCAGAGCCGTCTACCCATCAATATAAGATCCTGCCTGTTATGTACCCTTCTCCTGCCCAGGAACAAAGCTTCCAGGGGTGGCTGGGCAAACCGTTATCCAGTCTCTAATCTGGCTTTGCTTGTCGAGCCTAGGCTGTGTTGGCCCCTGTTGTGTTCTAGAGCGTGGAACTATTGTCATTCACCCCAAATGGGCAATTGGTTGACCTGTTGCAGTGTTAAATCAACGTAAGTTACCCCTTTGCCCTTGCCAGAGCTTTGCCAAAGTAGCCTTTGGGGCCATCGTGGTCATGCGGGCCACTCATTCTTGTGGTGTAGCGACCCTGCTGACGGGCTTGATTAAAGGGGAGCTAACGGCCCAAGGCCGCCCGGAGAGGAAGACAATAACACCCAGATCATCAACCCAGTCTCGTTGACCGCGCAGGTGATAGACATGCTCAGACACCCCAAAGCCACTGGTGCCGACAAAAACACCGCCGATTGAGACTTCGGTAATTTTGGCATCTAACCATTGATCGAGATAAGGAGCCGCACCTAGGGCAGCTTGAACCCCCCGCTCGTCCCTAGCAAAACGATTTTCAGCGGGCGCTGGGCGAAGCTGGAATGGGCGCACGGCATCCATCCGCTCGATAATTGCTGAGGCAGTACCCTGGTTGTAAATCACGCCGTAGCGTTGATCACAGAGATGGCAAAGCGCCAGAGATTACGAATTTTGATCAAGACATTGGCGAATCCGAGCCAACCTTCTGCCTGATCGGCAAAGCGCCAGAGGGCCAGTAATCGCTGTCCTCCAGGGCTCTCGTTTGCTGCTGAATAGGGAAAAATATCCGGAACCGTTACGCAATCAGGATGAGCCTGAGCTAAGCGTTTGAAGAAAATCGCTTCTCCAGGCGTCAATTGGTCCGCAGAGAAATCCCCGACTCCTGGTAAAAAAACAATGTAACAACCTGTGTCTGAAACTTTAGGAACTGGGTTGGAGCGATCGCCAGGAGGTAGCTCTCTGGGATATCTCTTGAATCCTAAATTTTCAGCTTCCTGGCTGAGCCACCATACAAGGGTGCCAACGGGTGAGAGGGTTCCCCAAATCAGCAGTAATACCCCTGCTAAGAGCAATAGCTTCAAGCTGCCACCCCGAAGCCACAGCAGTATTCCGGCCAATGAACTGAAGCATGTAATAACTAGCTGCTGTTACGTTGCTGAGCTCAGCAAAACTTTTAGCATGAGTTGCACGTTTTGCTGTAATAGTACCTTGTCGAGGTTTTCGTTGAACATGGGTAGCAAGGATTCACAGGGGAATTTAGGTCACACACTCTGGAATGCCCTGGCTTTGAACGCCAATCTTTTACGAGGATGCTCGTAACACTCCCAGAACCCATCGCATTGCCCAGACGATTGTGGTTTTAGCCGCGATCTCCCATGCTGTAGGAAGTGCAGTTATTTTGTTAATTAATCGCGCTACGCTACCTATCTTGATGCTGGCTCTGCTAATTGATGTTGCTAGCGTGGTTGGCGGGTACTATTTTTGGACAGCGACGATCTGGAAAATTGGGCAATGGCTAAGGACGAATTCACCCACCTACGGAGATTTGCTCAGTCCAATTGGCTTGCCTATGCTCCCCAGGTGCTCAACCTCTTGACTCTACTTCCCCAGGCCGGCCTGTGGAGCTGGTGTTATCGGTTTGGAGCTTGCTCACAGTGATTGTGGCAGTCCGCCAGGGTTTAGATATCAGCACCCGCGGGAGCGCCGCAATTTGTCTGAGTCGGTTGGCCCCTTGTCCAACTAGCGATCGCCCTGGTTCAGATCTTTGAACAGCTACTCGTGAGACACTTCAGCTATGAACAAATAACACAGCTAGTACTGACTGCTGCTTAAAGGAGTAATTTATGACCCTACAGCCTCCCCCGCCCCCTTCAATTACGCCCCAACAAATGAACTTGCTGCGGACCGTTGCTGCCCTAGCCTGGTCTGATGGGCACTTAGCCCTAGAGGAAGTGGATCTGATGCTGGAACGGTTCAGTGCTTTATTTGCCACGGACCCAGTTGAGCAGCAAACCTTACAGCAGGAGCTGCGAGACTATCTCGCTCAGAATATTCCTTGGAAGAGCTTGTCCCTAAACTAGCTACCCAGGAGGAACGGGAGCTGGTGCTGCGATTAGGGTGTGAAGTGATTTCCGCCAGTTCTCGTACCCCGGAAGAACCTAACGTTAATGCACAGGAAGCAGATGCTTACCAGCGTCTAGTGCAGCTACTGGACCTTCCACCTGATGCGGTTCAGCGTCTAAAAGCAGAAGCTGAAGCCAGCTGCCCAGCTCATTGATCGTAGAGCAAGCCGGACTCATTGATCGTTGGTTATCAAGATTGAGCAATTTATCGAGAGCTGAAATGCTTCCACTTTGGTTTTAAGCACCTATGGTTTGAAATAGTACTGATTTATTGCCTATTGCCGCAATTACACCTAAAAGCGGAGTGTGGATACAAGGTTTCTATATCATTGGGTGCTTCAGGAATTTCTGATCAATCGGTAAGCCAGTTCTTTTATGTCAAATTCTTGATTGACTGAACCGGTCACGAGAAATTCCCAATTAAGGTGTTGCTCATGGACCCCGCACCTGTGTTCATTCCACCAGCAGCAGATGAACCTATTGCGGATTCTTGCAACCATGGCTTGGTCTGATGGATACTTAGCATCCGAAGAAGTTAACCTGATACTGGCCCGCTTTAGTTGTTTGTTTTCTGCCGATTCAGCACAACAGCAGGTATTAAAGCAAGAGCTAGAAGACTATCTAGAACAAAGATAGTTCCCTTGGAAGAATTAATTCCCCAATTAGCAGGCCCTGAAGAGCAGCCAAGTTGGAATTAGTGCAGCAACTAAGCCATGAGGTGATTTACTCTACTCCACAAATTCGTGGTGCAGAAATTAGTGAGGCAGCAGTGGCAACTTACCGAAGGCTTGTACAGATAGTTAGTGCGCCGCCCTCAAAAGTTGAGCCAAATGCAGATCTCGATGATATGGGTTAAGTGCTCATCTTCAGCATTCGCTGAATGGGTTGCAGGGCTGCTGCTTGGATTGATTCAGGCAGTACAATTTCCCGGCATACGGTCTTTCATTGCTAGATAGAGTTTCTCGAGCGTATTTAACCGCATGTAGGGACACTCATTGCAATTGCAGTTGTTGGTTGGCGGAGCAGGAATAAATACTTTATTAGGAGCCTGCTTTTGCATCTGATGAATAATCCCAGGTTCAGTTGCAATGATAAAAGATTGGCTAGTACTACGCTGGCAGTACTTCAACAGGGCAGTTGTGGAACCCACATAGTTGGCATGGCGGAGAACCGCAGGTTCACATTCCGGGTGGGCGATCACTTCTGCTTCTGGATGCTGGATCTGCAGCTGAACCATTTTCTTTTCCGAAAAGGTTTCGTGGACAATACAGCTTCCCTGCCATAGAACTAGATCACGCCCTGTCTGAGCCATGACGTAGCGACCTAGATTGCGATCAGGGGCAAAGATAATTGGCTGCTCCTCAGGAATTTGGCGAACGATCTGAACCGCATTCGAGCTGGTGCAGATGATATCGCTCATCGCTTTGATTTCAGCAGTACAGTTGATGTAAGAAATTACTAGATGATTAGGATGTGCTGCTTTGAAGGCAGCAAACGCGCGTCAGGAGGACAGCTATCCGCCAGGGAACATCCAGCTGCCAAGTCCGGGAGCAGCACCAACTTGTCCGGATTCAATATCTTAGCCGTCTCCGCCATAAAATGGACACCGGCAAAAACAATCACGTCCGCATCTGTGCTAGCAGCCTGTTGAGAAAGACCTAAGGAGTCGCCAAGGTAGTCTGCCACGTCCTGAATATCAGGATCTTGGTAGTAGTGAGCAAGAATAACGGCATTGAGCTCTTGCTTGAGTGTTTGAATAGCTTCAAAGAGGTCATAGGGCAGAATACTAGTCTGGTTGAAATTCTGGGGGCGAGTTGCAGTAGTAAACACAGTTTAAAACCTGCCGTAGGTAGAGCTTGCTAGTTTTTAATTATAGTTTTATTTACCAAAAACCGCTAACAGGTGGAGAGGTCAATAAATCCTAGGTAGGCCGTGGGGTGGCTGTTAAAATGGCTCATGCTTGCCTATCCTGGATAAGGAAACGTCTTGGATAGGGAGACTCATAATCAGCACAGGCAGGATCAATCTAATGCATCACGATAAATCGATCAAGATTGCTGTGGTTGGAGATGTTCATGATTCCTGGGATGCAGATGATGCTGTTGCCCTCAAGCATTTGGACGTTGATTTAGTCCTATTTGTGGGAGACTTCGGCAATGAGTCTGTAGAAGTTGTCCGGGCGATCGCAGATATTGACCTACCCAAAGCCGCAATTTTCGGCAATCATGATGCCTGGTACAGTGCCTCCGACTGGGGAAAAAGCAGTGCCCCTACGATCGCACTCAAGAGGATTGGGTCCAGGAACAGATGGATCTGCTGGGAACCAGCGAGGTCGGCTATGGCAAGCTGGACTTTCCAGCCCTAAATCTGAGCGTTGTCGGCAGTCGTCCCTTTAGCTGGGGGGAAACGTGTGGAAAAATGCCAGGTTTTATCAGGAGCGCTTTGGAGTTACCAACTTCAAGGAATCCACAGACCGGATTATCGCTGCAGCCCGTAGCGCTGCCTTTGATACCGTGATCTTCTTAGGGCACAATGGCCCTGTGGGCTTAGGCGATCGCCCAGAAGACGCCTGTGGTAAAGACTGGGACCCGATTGGCGGCGACTATGGAGACCCTGATCTTGCAGCGGCGATCGCTCAGACACGAAGATTAGGAAAAGTAATTCCCCTAGTCGCCTTTGGGCACATGCACCACCGCCTCCGCCATGTTCGGCAGCGACTGCGGACTCCAGTTTTTTTGTCGATCAAGGGACAGTTTATTTAAATGCGGCCTGTGTTCCTCTTTTGGTCCAAACTGAAACGGGCCGTCATCGAAACTTCACGTTAGTCTACCTACAAGCGGGTACTGTCTCAGAAGCCTCTCTAGTTTGGCTTAACCAGGACTTTACTATCACATCTCAGCAAATTCTTTACAGTAAAACCCAAACCATCGTTCAACCTGCGTAACTAACCTGCCGATTAAATAAAAACTCAAATTTGGCCAAAATCCCAGACCAGTTTGAGACTGAACAGGGTAATATATAACACTTGGAGAGGTGGCAGAGTGGTCGATTGCGTCTGACTTGAAATCAGATGAGTCTGCAAGGACTCCGGGGGTTCGAATCCCCCCCTCTCCGTTTACTACTAGTGGCTGGCTAGCCAGTCAGCGACTTGGACCTCTAGGTTGATGTCCATTAGGTTGTATGACTTGGGTTTCTCTCTAGCGGAAATTGAGCAGCATGTAGGTTGGCTGCTAATCCGATTCAACTGTTCTAGGAACAGGGTTTCTCTTTTGAAAATAATATTAAGTAACATGGCTACCAAAACTTCCTACAGATCTATATTCCCAAGGATTGATGCATGTTGCAATGCAACAGGAACTAATTTTAATGCGAGATGGACAATCGGTATTTAGATGCTGGTTAGCTGTTCAACCCGGCCAACAATCTTGGTCTCGAAAAGCTCTGAACAATGCGCTTCTCTTTGCAACAGGCAACAACCTTTTTACTACCGGGGCCTTGTGAGACAGCACTGAAACCATTGACGCTCTTTACCGCTACCTCTCGTTCTGGCAAAACTAACTTCTGCATGAAATACTCAATAGTTTGCTTCTTGATCCAGCCTTGGAGCACGAGGACATCCCCAAAGAGGAGGCCGATTGTTTGCTGATCGGCTAGAGCAACCCTAACCTGTACCTGCGTTAGAAGACCCGCTTCAACTAGATAACTACCTAAGCGCTTCTTGCCACTGGCAGTTGAGCAGGGCTGGTTCTTTTTTTTCATAGATTGTTGCTCTGCTTAATGTTTGGGGAAACAGTCTGGGTAAAGGGAAAGAGCCAGTGAGTGAAGTCAGCTGGCTCTAAGGAGGAGAACTATGCTGTTACTTATCGAGATTAAGCCAAGAATTCAGCTTTGACGGTGGGATAACGTCATAAAAAGTTAGCAAATTATCCTTTGCTCCCCCTAGATTGAAATTAAACCGCTACGGCTAATTTCAGGACTCTGATGAACTATATTTTTGGGCGACGTGAAAAACTGAGAGATATGAGGTCTGGATACTCGTTGTGCAGTTTCTCTCCAACGTTTCCCTCAAACCTTTGAATAAAGCAGTCTGCTTCTGCCGGTCAAGCTTAATGTACGGCGACAAAGTACTCAAAAGCGCTAAATAATCATCGATGCTATAGGTAACTTCACAGACCGATTGTTCAGACGCTAGGTCTCTGAACTGGCTTGAGTCAATGACAGCCTGTCCTTGCCTTCTGAGACTCTCCTCCTGGGTTCTTCTTTCTTCATAGCCCGCAAGAGAGGGAGCCTCAGTTTGATAGACCTCATCCAAGGCTTGGTAAATGTCATACGCAGGTTGTGGTTGCGTGTTCCACAGCAAAATCAGAGACCCATTGTCTTGTAATGCAGCAGCAGATTTTGCATACCTAACCTCTGGTAAAACCCAGTGAAACGAAGTTGCTGCAAGAACAGCATGAAATCTCTTAGCCTCTAGCTCCCACTCTTCAAAGCTGGTGTTTCTAACCTCTACATCTGGATACTGCGCACAGTTTTGTTGCGCTAGCAGATAAGCTTCCTGGCTTGGCTCAAGGCAGATCATTGAGAAGCCCAACTGAGCAAAGGCGGTAGTTGCTGTTCCAGTACCACATCCTATTTCAAGAATGGCTGCACTAGAGGGAAGTTGGGCTAACTCGACAGCGCGACAAATTAGTTCCTGAGGATAGCGCGGTCTTACACGGTTGTAGGCGTCTGCTACTTCGCTGTACCAGTTTTTTCGCTGCTCTAAGGTGTAGACATCTGCTACTTCGCCGCACCAGTTTTTCCCTTGTCCCGCATGTTTCATAATTTTTTAGAGTCATCGTTACTCCCTCCGCAGCAAAAAATCTATATCAACTGAATAGAAGCTTGCGGTATAGAGCACTTTTGCTCCCCCTTGGACAAACACTTGA
>JAUJON010000030.1:0-14016 GCA_030447595.1 Thermosynechococcaceae cyanobacterium YX3bin19 | reverse complement strand
TGAATAGAAGCTTGCGGTATAGAGCACTTTTGCTCCCCCTTGGACAAACACTTGACCTGCATCCTTGCAGCTACGTTGACACCTGTTGTCCGGATGGCTACCATCCCCAGGTTCCAGCACTGCCCTTGAAAGGACCGACGATCTGGGAGGTGATCCAACCACCGTAGAAGTCCCCTGCTTGTGCCTGTACTTGCTCACCATTTATGTAGCAGGCATCCATCCGGCTAGGGTATACTGCAATGTAATTTTGGATGGTCTCAAATTCCTCTGAAGGTGACTCATAGCTCCAGGCCGCATCGACAGCTTCGTGGTTGCCTACCCGAATAGTCCAGTAGGTGGCGTTTCCTTTAAATTCACAGAAAGTTCTTCGGGAAGTACGGGAAAAGCACTCCATCCGTAGGTCTGCCGGAGGTAGGTAATATACAGGAGGGTGGCTGGTTTCTAAAACCCGCATTGCCCGGTAGGTGTCGGCTATTGTCTCACCGTTAAACACAACTTGCACATGCTGGGAGGAGGCGTCTAAACGAGGGGGACGTGGGTAATCCCAAACAGATTCCTGTCCAGGTTGGGGCTCTATCCTCTGGGGACGCATGAACATAATTTACTTTATAAAGAAAAGGAGTTAACGGGCAGGGCTGTATGCAGATGGCTGATTCGATGATTGCACGAGTGGCTGAAAAATGGGTAGCAGTTCCGACTGGCTGACTACTAGCGTTGGATAAGCGCGATCGCAGTAATTCTCCCCCGCCTGTAAAGGAAACACTGACGCTGAATCCAGGAAGTGCCACACCCCCCCTGCCGCTTGGACAATCGGCCATGTAGCGGCAATATCCCAAATTTTAGGGGTAGCTTCAACGCCCCCCAAGGTTGCCCCGGCTGCTACCGTCAAAAAGTTATAGCTTGCGGCACCGAGCATGCGAATCTTGCAGGGAAAGGACTGCTGTAGGCCGGAGACACTGCGGGAGCACAGGCTAAAAAAGCAATTCGAGCTTAAGGGGCTGGTACTGACATGAATGGGTATTTGATTCAAGAAAGCGCCATTCGCTTGAGAGGGGGCTGACCAAAACCCGTGAAAGGATTGTGCTAGGGGGGGCAGGTGCACATAGCCAAACACTGGTATGCCGTGATAGAGCAAGCCGAGTGAAATTCCCCAAATTGGAATTCCCTGGGCAAAGTTTGTCGTGCCATCTAGCGGATCGATTACCCAGCACCAGTCTCTGTCGGGAAAGATGTGCTCAGCTTCTTCACTCAAAACCCCATGGCTGGGAAAAGCAGCTCTGATCGCCTGGCGTAATTCCTGGTCAGCCCAGCGATCGGACTGAGTCACCAAGCTACCATCAGCTTTTTCTACAGCCTGTACCTGACCAAACTCCTGCAAAAGCTGGCTGCCCACTTGGGCCGCGATCGTTTGAGTAAAGGATAAGACAGAGGTCCAAAAATTCAACATTTCAAGCTCCACAGCTTCAAGCAGCACCTACTGAAGTAATCCAAGGAAATCTTATCCTACTGCTGGCGTCAGTTGAGTGTAGGATACCAGCTAGAAAGACTGTGAAATGACCTTCCTAATCACTTCAACGGGAGTGCCCAGAGTACAACCAAGGGCAATGGTACAGAGGTGACCGATGTACCTAACCGCCCAAGAGCTTCAAGCTCAGATGTCTGCTGCCAGGTACCTTTCGAGTGATCAACCAGGAAGGGAAAGTTCTTTGCCCTACCTGCAACTTTAGCTGCGTCTACCCTAGTCTGTGCCGCTGCACCATTGTCAAATAATTTTGTCAGGGTAAACTAGACTCTAACAGTTAGCTTTAGTCGAATAGCCTGACCTTGCTCGGCTAATTTTTTCGCGGCCTTACAGACCAAAGTCCAGTTCTATAATCACTTAGGCAATTGGGAACTAGGACAAAACAGAAGTTAAGAGTATTAATCCCTATGACGAACCCCCTCTCCTCGCCCGCTGCTGATAGGCTGAAGCAAAAATTACCTCACCCTTTGAAGCGGTTGGCAGATTTAGCTCACAATTACTGGTGGTGCTGGACAGATAGCCGATTGGCATTATTTCGAGATATCAACACAGATGAGTGGAACCGCTGTAATCACAATCCGGTTAGCCTACTAGAGTCTGTTTCCGCCAATCGATTGACTCAGCTTGCTATCAATCCAGACTACATTCAGCGAGTGCAGGCTCTGGCGGCTCAATTTGATCACTACATGGCGCAGAAAGACACTTGGGCCAGCCAGGTGGCAACTCACCTAACAACAGAGCAGCCTGTCGCTTACTTTTGCGCCGAGTTTGGCTTACATGAATCCTTACCTATTTACTCTGGTGGTCTAGGGGTGCTGGCTGGGGATCATCTTAAATCTGCTTCTGACCTGGGTGTGCCGATGGTCGGTATCGGGCTTCTCTATCGTCAGGGCTATTTCCGCCAGCGTTTAAATCGCCACGGCTGGCAGGAAGACTACTACGTCGACAGTCCCTTTGAGCACATGCCTCTGGAACTGGTCAAAAATTCCCAAGGAGAGCCCCTAACCATTGAGGTTGAAGTTCGCCAGCGAGTGGTGAGAGCACAGGTCTGGTTAGTGCGCGTCGGTCGGGTCAACCTTTACTTGATGGATACGAACCGGGAAGATAACGATCCTGTTGATCGCTGGTTATCGGGGCACCTTTATGGTGGCAATCAAGACACCCGGATTGCTCGGGAAGTCATGCTAGAATTGGCGGGTCCGGATGCTACATGCCCTGGGCCTGAATCCTGCAGTTTTACCACCTGAATGAGGGACATGCCGCTTTTGCCCTGCTGGAGTTGGCTCGTCTAGAAATACAGCGTACCGGGGAATCATTTGGCGACATTGAGGCCAATGTCCGCGATCGCTGCGTTTTTACGACCCACACTCCAGTTCCGGCTGGACATGATGCCTTTTCCCCAGACCTGATGGACTCCAACTTTGCCCATTACTGGCCGCAAATGGGGCTATCTCGGGATCAGTTTCTGGCGATCGGGGCGCGGCGGGTTGGTGATCCATGGGAACCGTTCAGTATGACGGTACTGGCCTTGCGGCTATGCCGGGCTGCCAATGGGGTTAGTCAGCTTCACGGTGAGGTCTCCCGGAAAATGTGGAGTATCCTCTATCCCCAGAAGTCAGTCGACGAAGTGCCAATTACTCACATTACCAACGGGGTGCATGCCCGCACCTGGACTGCTCCTTTAATGAGCGAGCTTTACCGCAAGTACCTGGGAAGACTGGTCAACTCGGTTGGTGGACTCCCAAATATGGGCCAAGGTAGACCAGATTCCTGATGAAGAAGTGTGGTGGAGACACCAAGTATTGAAAGAGCGGCTGATTGCTTATACCCGTGACCAGCTCAAGCAAGCCCGTCAAAATCGCGGAGAAGATGCAGCAGCTGTGCATGAGGTTGATCAGCTCCTTGATCCTAGAGCCCTTACCATTGGCTTTGCCCGGCGCTTTAGCTCCTATAAGCGCGGTAATTTACTCTTACACGATGCCCAGCGAGCTGTACAGATTTTTAGCAACACTGAGTATCCCGTGCAGATCCTCTTTGCCGGGAAGGCGCATCCAGCAGATGAAGAAGGCAAACGGATTATCCAGCGATTAATTGAGTGGTGTAGTAGTTCAGGTATCAAGCACCGAATTGCATTCATTGAAAACTATGACATGTACATGGCCCGGAAACTGGTTCAGGGTGTGGATGTTTGGTTGAATAACCCTCGCCGTCCCCTGGAGGCCTCTGGTACTAGCGGCCAGAAGGTCTGCTTCAACGGCGGAATCAACTGCAGTGTGCTGGATGGCTGGTGGTCCGAAGGCTACCAAGTTGTCCCTAACGGCAAGGGCTTTAATGGTTGGGCAATTGGTGAAGATGCCCACACCAGCAATCAAGAGTTGCAAGACAAGATTGATTCCGACTCTCTTTACCAGCTGCTGGAGAGCGAAATTGTTCCTCTGTACTACGACCAGGACGCCGATGGGATTCCTCACGGCTGGATTCAGATGATGAAGGCTTCAATCAAAACCAACGCACCTGCCTTCAATACAGATCGGATGATTGCCGATTATGTAACTCAGATTTACAGTCGAGAGAAAGTTACAGATCCCCAACCTGTAGTCGCCAGCGTTCCTTTGTAGCCCTTAACAGTTACAAAAACTTCGTGTCTCAGGTTTGAGGGAGCAACTCTTTCTAGCAAACCTGAGCACCTTTTTGCTTAAAGTTTAATTAACGTAGTTCTAAACCCGCTACCAAACACCCAATAATATTTGCTCTTCAGGGGGCTCCAGTATTTGTTTCTAGCTTTGTTAGAAGCTGGTCACATCGTTGAAGCCTTTTGCGGTGTCCCTCGAATCGTCTAGAGTGAATAAGTTACAAACAATTCAGCTGTGACCCAGAGGTTACTTCGGTATGCACCTGAGCGAAATTACTCACCCCAACCAGTTGCACGGCTTATCTATTCATGAGCTGAAGCGGATTGCCCGCCAGATTCGGGAAAAACATCTGCAAACTGTAGCAACTAGTGGGGGTCACCTTGGTCCCGGGCTTGGCGTTGTGGAACTGACCCTTGCCCTCTATCAGACCCTTGACCTTGATCAGGATAAGGTCATTTGGGATGTTGGCCATCAAGCCTATCCCCATAAGCTGTTAACTGGACGGTATAATCGCTTTTCAACGCTGCGGCAAAAGGATGGAGTGGCCGGATACCTCAACCGCAAAGAAAGTCGGTTTGACCACTTTGGTGCAGGTCACGCTTCCACCAGCATTTCCGCCGCTCTAGGAATGGCTATGGCCCGGGACATGAAAGGTGAAAAGTTCAAAGTTGTAGCGGTGATTGGCGATGGTGCTCTAACTGGGGGTATGGCTTTAGAAGCAATCAATCACGCCGGTCACTTGCCAAATACCAACCTTTTGGTAGTCCTTAACGATAACGAGATGTCGATCTCACTCAATGTTGGTGCTCTCTCCCGTTATCTCAACAAAATTCGCCTTAGCCCACCGCTGCAGTTTCTCTCAGACAACTTGGGCGAACAGGTGAAACAGCTTCCCTTTGGAGAATCTATCTCACCTGAGTTAAACCGCCTCAAAGGTGGCATGAAGCGTTTGGCAGTCCCCAAGGTCGGAGCCGTGTTTGAGGAGCTGGGCTTTACCTACATGGGGCCAATTGATGGCCACAATCTTCAAGAGCTGATCACGACATTCCAGGAGGCGCACCAGCATCAAGGCCCCATATTAGTCCATGTTGCCACAGTCAAAGGCAAGGGGTACGAAATTGCTGAAAAGGACCGAGTCGGCTATCATGCTCAGACTCCCTTCGATCTGGTAACAGGGAAGGTTGCGCTTTCTCCCAAGCCTAGCAAACCAAAACCACCGGGCTATTCCAAAGTATTTGCGGAGACTCTCATTAAACTGGCAGAGAACGATCCCCGGATTGTTGGGATAACTGCGGCAATGGCAACGGGTACTGGTTTAGATAAGCTTCAGGCTAAGTTACCGGGGCAGTATGTTGACGTAGGAATTGCAGAACAGCACGCCACAACTTTGGCCGCAGGGTTAGCTTGTGAAGGTATGCGGCCTGTTGTTGCCATTTACTCAACATTTTTACAACGGGCCTACGACCAGATTATCCATGATGCTTGTATCCAGAGTCTGCCAGTTTTCTTCTGTATGGATCGCTCTGGGATTGTTGGCGCCGATGGTCCAACGCACCAGGGGGTGTTTGATATCGCCTACCTCCGCTGTCTACCGAATATGGTGCTGATGGCTCCTAAAGACGAGGCAGAACTACAGCAGATGATTGTCACAGGCATTAACCATACTACTGGCCCAATTGCTCTGCGCTACCCCCGCGGTAACGGCTACGGTGTTGCCCTCATGGAAGAAGGCTGGGAGTCACTGCCTATCGGCAAGGCTGAAATCCTCCGGCGAGGAGATGACCTGTTAATGGTTGCCTATGGCTCTATGGTTTACCCAGCAATGCAAGCAGCAGAAATTCTCAGTGAACACAGCATTGAAGCAACCGTTGTCAACGCTCGATTTGCCAAACCTCTAGATACAGAACTAATTGTACCCCTGGCTCGAGAAGTTGGACGCGTGGTAACTCTGGAGGAAGGGTGTTTGATGGGAGGCTTTGGCTCAGCTGTTGCTGAAGCCTTACTGGATCACAATGTCGTCGTACCCATCACACGCATTGGCATACCTGACCAGTTTGTTGAGCATGCCTCACCAGATGAGTCCAAGGCTGCTTTGGGCCTTAGCAGTTCTCAGATTGCTGAGCAGGTCCGGCAACTGTTTAGTCGCCAGCCCTCGACCATCAATATATAGTGCTGTCAATACTGAATTTTCACCGTTAAGTCGGACTTGATGGAACTATTCAGCCGCTCACAAGCATGAGTTACCCCGTCCTACCTGGGATGGGTACCTTACTGACTAAAATCGAATTATTATAAAACAAGAATCTAATGTAAAGAATCTTTGAGCGTTATGCAGTCCACTTCAGTTTCGACCAAGTTCTTCCTATTCCAGAATCGCTGACCAAGCTGGCTTATCGAACATTTCAATGGAGTAAGAATTACTTTGGCCTAGCTCATAAAACTGTCAGCTCACAACTGCTGAACTTAGTTTCTCCTGTGAATTACGGCACTGTTCCGCTTGATCCCAAGTTATTGCAGCTTGTTCAAACGCGATTTGATCAGTTGATTGAAGCAGATTGGCAAGATGCTGAGCAAGGGATTTATCCGTATAGCTTGCTGTTTGACAATCCTTGGGAAGACTTTTTCCGCTATTACCCAGAGGTCTGGACTGATCTCCCTCAGATGTGGGAACGAGCTAAACAGAAGAAATATCAGGATTTTTCACCAGAGGTTGAGATTGCAGGGTATCCCAGTTATTACGTGCAAAATTTCCACCATCAAACCAACGGCTATTTGAGCGATACCTCTGCTAAGCTATACGATTTGCAGGTAGAACTTCTGTTTGGTGGCACAGCAGATGCAATGCGTCGGCGGGTTTTAGCCCCTCTTAAGCAAGAACTTAAACATTTTGATGCAGTTTCCCCTCGGCAGGTACGAATTTTAGATGTTGCCTGTGGAACAGGCCGTACGCTCAGGCTTTTACGAGAGGCTTTTCCACAAGCTGCCCTTTTGGTACTGACCTTTCACCGGCCTACCTACGCAAAGCAAACCAACTGTTATCCCAAAATCCAGGGGAGCTGCCGCAGTTACTTCAGTCTAATGCAGAAGACTTGCCTTACCTGGACAACTACTTCCAGGCCGTGACCAGTGTCTTTTTATTCCATGAGTTGCCGGCTACAGTGCGCCAGTCGGTTATCAACCAGTGCTTCCGAGTGACCCAACCGGGTGGTGTATTTATTATCTGTGACTCGATTCAGGTAAGCGATTCCCCTGAAATGACAGCAATGATGGAAAACTTTCCAGCTATGTTTCATGAACCTTATTACCGGCACTACACCACCGATGACCTAGAAAAACGCCTAGAGCAGGCAGGATTTACTGAAATTCGCACTGAGGTTCACTTTATGAGCAAGTACTGGATTGCTTATAAACCTGCTTAGACAATGCTTTAACATGAGTCTGAAAACCGAAAGCCCCTTGACCTGAGTTAAGGGGCTTTTTAGCCTACCTAGCTGATATATTGGTCGAGCCTTGGTTAAGAATGTGACCTTAGCTAGAGGGCGCGATCGCTCCTTTGGTAATATGCTTTACGGAAACTAATGAAAAGTTACTCAATATAGGTTTTGGTACCTATTAAGTGTAAGTTTATGTAGTGCCCGATGATGACTCTTCAATACTTTTGTAGAGCAATCAGAGGGTAAATTGACTTTTTTAACTTAGTTGTTTTTCGATAGCTTCTAACTAAGATTCACGATCTTAGTGTTTGGCTTGCTTAAGACAAGAAGGAGAATTTCTGTGAAAAGGTTAGCTTCGTTCTACAAGAGACTACGGCTAAGCCAACTCTTAGTCGTTTTTTTAGCAGGGGTTATTTTATTTGTTGGTACTGGCTGCAGCGGTGCATCTAACCAAGGTGCGAACCCCAATAACCCTGCAGTGCAAGCAGGAGGAATGAACAATCCTCATAAGGGTGGTGGCGATGGATTCATGAACTCTAAGTCTTCCACAGACCCTAATGCCAATGTTAAAACTGGAGCTGCTTCAGAGCGGGCTGAGCTTCAGCAAGTTTCTCACGTGCTACTCGCCACCGCAAGTGGTGACAACGCTTCCAAGTTGCTTTACCCACCTGATAGAATCACAACCACCGGGACTCAGTCTATCCTAAGTGATCAGCAGGAAAGGTCGCTTAGTAAGCAAGCTGCCGAAACGTCTATGCAGCCGCAACCAACCCTGATCCAAACTGATCCGGATGCAAATCTTCTAGAAAAAATTGGTGAAGAATTTAGAGACGCTTCAGCCTTTTTGAAAATCAAATCAGATGAAGCTGGTGCTAGACCCGAGGCGCAGAGCAACCCAGCTAGACATAAGTAAGGGTTCGTGCTTCAATCTTCGGGTGCTGAAAATTCTTTTGGTTCAGCGCCATTGGTCTCCAATCCTTGAATTGACGTTAATTTCGCAGGATTGGAGTGACTCAAAAATGATATTCAACCCACGCAGAATAATGGTACGGAGTACTTCGATATGAAGAAATTAATTACCTCTTTCAAGAGGCTGCCACTACGTCAAATATTGACCGTTTTTCTAGCTGGCATAGCATTGCTGATTAATACTGCTTGTAGTCAGCCTAAAGCACAAGCTTACGATGACACTATGAAGGGTCTACCGGGTCGCATCGAGCCTGAAGTCTCAAACTCTTCTCGAATTAAGACTCAGCCAAAGACAGGAATGAACGCTTACAGCGACGTTGATCCTAGAACACCAACTAGAGAAGCTGAACGAAGTGCTCAAGACCTCGTTGATAATGCTGAACGCCATGTACTTGACCAGACCGACGATGTCGGAACAAATGCCCGGCGTATCCTAGATAAGAAGGGTGAGAATTTCGATCAGTCTACTAGACTTCGGGAGGGCAACCTGGAAACTGCTGGCGATAAAGCTCAGCGTACTGCTGACGAAGCCAAAGGCACTATCAATAAGTTTGGTGAAAACGTTAAGTCGGCGGCGGACAAGGTTACCGGTAATGCTCAAGATACCGTCAAGGGAGCGCAACGGAGTGCGAGTGCTACTACCGAGCGCGCTCAAGCTAAGGCCAGTGAAGCAGCCAGCAATACCCGGCAGGCAACCAGAAACGCTACTGATCAGGCCACGAATGCTGTTAAAGGTACCGCTGAGCGGGCTCAGGCCAGAACTGCCGAAGCGGCTGAGGACACGCAGGAAGCTTCAGGAAACATCTTGGATAAGGTCACTAGAAGGTCAAGCGTGCAGCAGAGGACGCATCAGACTTTGTAGAAAACAAGAGTGACCAAGCCGCTAAGGGTACACAGCGAGCTGTAGAAGACGCTTCTAAAGCCGCTAGTTAACCGGTTTAGTCGGTCTGCAAATTTGGCTTTAACCAATCTATAAGGTGGGAAGGTTTGCAAGGTTTGCAAACCTTCTTTTTATTAAGTGCAAATTGAACGTTAGAAAGCCTGAAGGCTCAATTACCGTTAGAAGATAATGAAGAGGGTCATACTTGCTTACCAATTAAAAGGTGTAGGCTCAGGTGGAAGCATTGATTAGATATCTGAAATTGCTAACGCAGCAGCAAAATTCAGGTGTTAACTCCTTACTAAGGGTATAAACCCGCTCTACTACTTGGTGCTACCTTAGCTATACTTAGCGGAATTTTAGCTAAACATACTGGAGGTCTAGGGAATTACTAAATCTAGCTCTCCGAAAAATCATTAAGGTGTTAACTCATGTTTTTTCACAAAAAAGAACCCATCCATATTGTCAAGGTGGATGAGCCAAATCCTCGCTTTGCTCAATTACTTCTAGAACAGTTTGGTGGGGCAACTGGAGAGCTTACAGCAGCCTTGCAGTACTGGGTGCAATCATTCCATGTTGAGAACTTAGGCATTAAGGATATGCTTCAAGACATCGCGATTGAAGAGTTTAGCCACCTAGAAGTGGTTGGACAGATGATCACAGCTCATACAAAGGGAGTTGATCAAACTGAGGCTTATAAAAGTACTTTGTTTGCAGTTCGGGGGCTGGGGCCGCACTTTCTAGATAGTCAAGGTAATGCTTGGACTGCCAACTACCTCAACGAAGGCGGTGATGTCGTCCGAGATCTAAGAGCCAATATTGCAGCGGAGGCGGGTGCTCGCCAAACCTATGAAGAGTTGATTAAGCTCGCTCCTGATGAGGGGACGAAAAAGACCCTAGTGAACCTATTGACTCGCGAAATTTCTCATACTCAAATGTTCATGAAGGCTCTAGATTCTCTGGGTAAGTTGACTGACCCTATGTTTGGTAACATCCAGCCAGATGAGACTGTAGATATTTACTACAACCTGTCTAGCAATGGTAGTCAGGACCAGCGAGGTCCCTGGAATTCTGAGCCGACTTTCAGGTATATTGCTGATCCAGTGCCAGATGTTTCTAGTTAAGCTTCTTTAGATTAAAACTACCAATAGCTAGTAGAGCCTATCTACTGGCTTTTTTTGATTAAGCTAGCTTATACCAACTCCTGTGGTAGCTTTGGAACGTTCTAGAGTTCTTCTTTTGTTTTGGTATCTGCCTTCACGATATGGTTCGGTGTTGGGTAAGCGATCGCCTTCTCAGGATGGCTCATCAGTCTAGGGTCATCTGCTGCATAAAGCCGAAATTCGATGGTACTAGTGAGAACGGGAGCGCTCAGGAAAGTTAAAAAGCCAATTTCCATATAGCATTACCTCGATTAAAAAGGGATAGCAAGCAGTGAAAGAGCCTTAGTGAATGACTCCAGAAGATGACCATAGCTCCACAGAAGAAGTCTTTATCTTCCCGGCATCCTACGCACAACAGCGGTTGTGGTTCCTCGACCAGTTAGTTCCTGATGCTTCCCTCTATAGTGTGCCAACGGTCATTCGTCTTACAGGTGTACTCAATCTAGTTGCCCTGGAGCAGAGTTTTAAAGCGATCGTTTGCCGTCATGAAGCTTTGCGTACTAGCTTTGACACATTGCAGGGGCAGCCCATGCAAGTAATTTCTCCCAGCCTGAAGGTATCTTTACCTTTGATAGATTTGCAGTCGTTGCCTGAGAGCGCCCGAGAGGCTAAGGCGCAGCAGTTGATCTGGGAGGAAATACAGCATCCTTTCAATTTATCTAAAGGTCCATTGCTGCGGCTCATGCTGCTGCAAGTCAAGGAGGCAGAGCACATTCTATTGGTGAATCTGCATCATATTATCTTTGATGAATGGTCGAGCGGAGTACTGATTCGAGAACTCAGCACCCTCTACACGGCCTTCACTCAGAGCCAGCCTGCCTCTTTGCCGGAACTACCCATTCAATACGCCGACTTTGCCCACTGGCAGCGCCAATGGCTCCAAGGAGAGGTCTTAGCGTTCCAACTGAATTACTGGCGGCAGCAGCTAAAGGATGTTCCTGTACTAAATCTCCCCAGCGATCGCCCGCGTCCCCGAGTTCAAAGCTACCGGGGAGCGACTCAGTTGCTGGAGCTACCACAAAGCTTGCTGGAAGCACTGGAAGCACTGAGCCAGCAAGAGGACATGACCCTGTTCATCACCTTATTAAGCTCGTTCCAGACGTTACTCTACCGCTACACAGGGCAAAGCGATATTGCAGTCGGCTCTCCAATTGCCAACCGCAACCGTAGTGAGCTGGAGGGATTGATCGGTTTCTTCGTCAACAGCTTGGTCCTGCGGAGTGACCTGTCTGGCAACCCGGCGTTTCGAGAGCTACTGGGCCGGGTGCGGGAAGTCGCCTTGGGAGCTTATGCTAATCAGGACCTACCGTTCGAGAAGCTGGTAGAGGAGCTGCAGCCCGCACGAGACTTGAGCCGCAATCCTCTGTTCCAAGTCGTGTTTGCACTGCAAAACGCCCCCATGGAGCAACTAGAGTTGCCTGGGCTGGCGCTCAGTTCCCTAGATTTTGAGACGAGAACCACCCGGTTTGATTTAGAACTGTACTTATGGAAGTGCTCAGATAACTTCAGAAGCCTCTGGGGAAAAGGATGGAAACAGTCGCAGGGGCTGCGGGGAGTTGCGGTGTACAACACCGACTTGTTTGAGCCGGAGACGATTACCCGCTTGCTCAGGCATTTCCAAACCCTGTTGCAGGGGATTGTTGCCAATCCAGCAGAACGATTAGCAAATCTACCTATCTTGACGGCCACTGAGCGGCAGCAGTTATTGGGGAATGATACGCAGACGGACTACCCTACTGAAGGTCTTCATCAACTGTTTGAGGCTCAGGCTGAGCACTCACCCGACGCGATCGCCGTGCAGTATCAAGACCGGCAGTTCACCTACCAGGAATTGAACAAGGGTAGTAATCAACTGGCGCACTATTTGCAGAAGCTAGGCGTTGGTCCCGACGATTTGGTGGGTCTCTGCATGGAGCGATCTGCAGAGGCCGTGGCCGGGATGCTAGGTATCCTCAAGGCAGGAGGGGCGTATGTTCCCTTAGACCCGGCCTATCCACCAGAGCGGCTCGCCTTCATGCTTGAGGATGCTCAAGTGTCTGTGTTGCTGACGCACCGGCAAGTGGCTGACCTTAAGTGTGAAACAAAGGTCGTTTGTTTGGATCAAGATTGGCAGGCGATCGCCCAAGAGAGCGAGGAAAACCCAGTTAGCCAAGTAGACGCAGATAACCTTGCTTATGTGCTCTACACCTCTGGCTCAACTGGACAACCAAAGGGAGTGGCAGTAACCCACCGAGCCGTTAATCGCTTGGTCTGCAATACCAATTATGTGCAGCTTGAACCACACGATAAAGTTGCCCAAATTGCCAGTATTGCCTTTGATGCCGCAACCTTTGAAATTTGGGGTGCACTTGTGAACGGGGGCCAACTAATCGGCATCAGCCGAGAGGCGATTTCACCCCCAAACCTTGCCGCTCAACTGCGGCAGCAGGAGATTAGCGTCCTGTTTTTAACCACAGCCTTATTCAATCAAGTTGCTAGTGAAGTTCCAGATGCGTTTAGTTCGCTTAAATACCTGCTTTTCGGGGGCGAGATGGCGGATACGCGATGGGTGCGAGCCGTGCTGAAACAGGGAGCACCCCGGCAATTGCTGCATGTTTATGGGCCAACGGAGAATACAACCTTTACAACCTGGTATCGGGTAGAGGATGTTCCTGCAGGGGCAATATCTATCCCGATTGGTCGGGCGATCGCGAATACCCAGGTTTATCTATTAGACAACCACCTCAACCCTGTGCCAATTGGCGTCAGTGGCGAAATCTACATTGCCGGAGATGGATTAGCGCGGGGTTACCTGAATCGTCCGGAGTTAACGGCTGAGCGGTTTATTCCCAACCCCTTTTGTTCCCAGCCGGGTGCACGCCTCTATAAATCAGGTGACTTAGCCCGCCTCCAGCCCGATGGCAATATTGAGTTTCTCGGTCGCCTAGATGACCAAGTAAAGCTGCGGGGCTTTCGGATTGAGCCAGGAGAGATCGAAGCCGTGTTAGCTCAGCATCCGACAGTCCGAGAGGTAGTTGTTGCAGTTCAGGAGATTCAGGGTGATGCTCCGGAGGAGGCGCTACGCAATCAGCAATTGGTTGCTTACATTGTCTCCAGTCAGCCTCAAGCGGTTAGCAACAGTGACCTCCGTTGTTTCTTAAAGTCGAAGCTGCCCGATTACATGGTGCCTTCAGTTGTCATTCTCCAAGCGCTGCCACTGACACCGAATGGCAAAGTGGATCGTCGTGCTCTTCCCTTAGCGGAAGTGGTTAGAACTGAGTCAGCAGCAGTTGTTGTTCCTCGAACCTCAACGGAAGCGGCGCTAGCGGAAATTTGGACCAAGCTCTTGGGGGTACGAGTGGGCATCCACGACAATTTCTTTGAATTAGGTGGGCACTCTCTTTTAGCAACTCAGTTAATTTCCCGAATCTGTAAC
>JAUJON010000393.1 GCA_030447595.1 Thermosynechococcaceae cyanobacterium YX3bin19 | reverse complement strand
CATATCAGCAGTACAGAAAACTATATCAATACTGTCAGAAAAGCGGTGTTCCGTTTCCTGTTCAACAGCCTCCGGTTTAGCAGGAAAGACGGTGATGTTTCCTGTGTTTTTGAAGCCGCAACTGCGGTAAAACTGTGCAGCACCTTGATTCTCACAGTTCACCCACAACCGGACTTTGGTAGCACGAACCTGCTTTGCCCAGAGAAGGACATGCTCCACTAAGGCTGTGCCAAGTCCTCGGTGTCTCGCCTGCGGCGCAACCCACATCGCGCAAAGATTGACAACACTCGGCTGCTCGTTTGCGATATACGCTCCGACCATTCCCGCAGGCTCGCCATTGTAGTATGCCAAGAAGTTGATGGCTTGGGGACTGGTGGCGTGTTTCTGGGCAGTCATTTGCCAATGTTCGATCGGTTTTTGACTGGCGCTATCATAATCCTCTAAAAACGCATCAGGCGCATCCTGTAATGCTCGAAGTCTTAGTTCTCTCAGTAACTCAGCCTGATCGGGTTGAATGCGTTTCACTTCAATCATGATGATTCTCCAAAGCAAGCGATAAATCGTTCGCTGCCCAGTCCACTAATGAGCAGACGTTCTTTGCGATCGCTCAACAATTGCTGGGTCCAATCGGTGAAGCCACCATCCGCTAAAAAATACTCAGTTCCAGCTGGATCTTGCGCGTAAATTCCAAATCTCACTCCAGTGTAATAACGCTGTCCTTGCTGTTGAACAGCAACATCACCAAACTTGACTGCACGGTACATTTGGGAAAGTTTATCTAAGACTTCAGTTTTGAAGATTTCAGTTCGTTGCTCATCAAACACGGTTAGATGAACTCGGATAGCTTCGAGCCGAAAGCCTCTTTGCTGAGCCGTTTGCAATAGCTGTACATAGAATCCAAGTTGTTCAGTCAGTGCTGCAATTTCAAAGCGGTAGGAACCGCGATCGCGACCTGCTGTGACCAAACTAAAGATGCGAAAATGGGGAAATGTGCCCGGACGCTTGGGGGCTTGAGGACGCAATAAACGATGACTGGCACAGAGCTTTATCTCTGCTTCTATGCGGTTTGCTTTGTCACGTCGCCGTCGCGCACATTCTAATGCCAAAACATTGGTGGAATCTGAGCAGACCTCGCTGTTGCGAATTGTGGTCATGGTTTGGTTTTGATCCAGGGGAGCCACCACCGAGGTCGTGCCGAAGGGACAAACCGGAGATAGTTCCAGGAGTTCAAACGAGGGCGGCAGCACCGAGTAAGCCAACTGGTCAAATTCCAGTAGTTGTTTGGGGCTAATGGTCGCAGGCTGAACCAGCCGATTTTGCTCGTACTGCTGGAGTAGAGATTGCGGCGTGAGGGATTGCGCTCTAGCTCGGTAAACTTCCAGCAACAGCGATTGTAAGTCCGACTGACTGAATCGTTGGGTGAGGACTTCTAACAGTTCGGGAGCCTGTACCTGACTGAGGATACGTTTAATGAGTTTCTCATTCATCAGCTCGATCTACTGGTCGATTGATTTAATGTCCATGCACTTGATTAAGCTCTGCTCGATCGCATACATATGTTGAACGCTTTGATCCACAATCACATTGCCGTCTAAATCATGCACTACTTGATGAACATCAACGACCGTTTGTCCTGTCTCATCAGTTGAGAAGCGTTGAGGCTCGACGTGCGGATCAATCAAGCTCCACTGGCGGCTCCAGTAATCACGTACCTCACGATGTCCATTTACATACCCACCTTCCATGCCGTTGGCCCAGGCAACATTCGGATACAGAACAGCTAGAACGGCATCAATATCACGCGCATTGAAGGCTCGATATGCCTTGCGAAGCAGATCTTCATTTATCATAGCCGTACCTCTTGCGTCACTTCTGAGCGGTTGTCTCCCCTTCGATTGATCCATCTTGAGGTTGTACCGCTTGGCCGACATCAGATGTCTTTAAACGTTACGACGATCGTTTTCCACTAAGGCTTGCAGCGGATTGAGAAATTCCTTCGGTTCGTTCCATCTCAATTCCAATGCTTGGCGGGCAGAGGTTTGGGCGACAATCTCTAACCGAATTCTATCTGGGTCTTCAAAAAAGATGGCGTAGTACTCAGCGTGATATTCGGGATAAGGTTGAGGTGGATTGA
>JAUJON010000392.1 GCA_030447595.1 Thermosynechococcaceae cyanobacterium YX3bin19 | reverse complement strand
TCTAGAAAGCAAGTTGTCTGAGGCCAAAACCAAGAAAGAGATGCTGCGGGCGCGGGCGCGGGCTGCTAAGGCCACCGAACAAATCAACCAGGTAATGGGTCGCGTGGATACCACTGGTGCGCTAGCTGCTTTTGACCGCATGGAAGAAAAGGTACTACAAATGGAAGCCCGTTCCGAAGCGGTTGCAGAGCTAGCTTCAGACGATTTGGATAGCCAGTTTGCTCAGTTGGAGTCTGGCAGTGATATTGATGCAGAACTGCTGCAAATGAAGCAGGAGGCCGGATTACTCGGGCCGGCATCTTCTGCCCAAGAGGCTTTGCCAGCGGCAGACGAAACTCCTGAGGACGCCGAACTGAAGAAACTCAGACAAGAGCTAGACCGGACTTAAGGTTGTAGAATATTCCTTAAAAATTTGCTAATCCTCTTGCTGCTTATTCGAGAGGATAGCTTTCTCGTAAGTCTAAGAGACACTCCATGCAATTTGCTGAACGATTACAGCCTCTGCGAGCTAATGTGTTTGCCGATATGGATCAGGCTAAAGCTCAAGCACGAGCAGCCGGCCAAAACCTCATTGATCTGTCCTTAGGTTCGTCTGACCTTCCTGTGAGTGAATCGATTTTGGCAGTAATTGTTGAGTCTTTGTCTGATCCCACTACCCACGGCTACCTCCTGTTCCACGGTACCCAGGCATTTCGGCAAGCAGCAGCGAACTGGTACCAGCGGCGCTTTGGTCTCGCTATTGATCCAGAAACCGAAGTACTACCGCTGATTGGTTCTCAAGAAGGAACAGCCCATCTGCCGTTGGCGATCTTGAATCCGGGAGACTTTGCTTTACTCTTAGACCCAGGCTACCCTTCCCACGCCGGGGGTGTTTACTTGGCAGGAGGCCAGGTCTATGGCATGCCCCTGACCGCTGAAAATGACTTCTTACCAGTATTTGAGGATGTCCCGCTACCGGTTCTGGCTCAGGCACGAATGATGGTCCTGAGCTATCCGCACAATCCTACTGCGGCGATCGCGCCTCTAGCTTTTTTTCACCAGGCAGTGGCCTTCTGTGAAGCGCATGACCTCATCCTGGTGCATGACTTTCCCTACGCTGATGTGGTATTTGAGAGTGCAGCCGTACCGTCGGTGCTTCAGGCAGATCCGCAAAAGCGGGTTTCCATTGAGTTCTTCAGCATGTCAAAATCTTATAACATGGGTGGCTTTCGGGTCGGGTATGCGATTGGCAACCCGGAGCTGATCCGGGCCCTGCGCCAGGTGAAAGCAGCAGTTGACTTTAACCAGTACCAGGGCGTTCTTAATGGAGCGATCGCAGCTCTTAACGCCCCTTTAGCCAGCGTTATTTCCACAGTTGAAACGTTTCAAAAGCGTCGAGACGCCTTTATAAAGTCTCTACACCGGGTTGGCTGGCAGGTGCCTAAACCGCTTGCGACAATGTATGTCTGGGCCAAACTACCCCAGCCTTGGGTTCAGGACTCCATGGCATTCTGTACTCGACTGGTCGCTGAAACCGGAGTTGCTGCCTCACCGGGAGCGGGCTTTGGTAAGTTTGGTGAAGGGTATGTTCGGTTTGCTCTCGTCCAAGAGCCGGCAGTCTTGGAAGAGGCAGTTGAGCGAATTGCCCATTTTCTCAGTTCTGCCCCTGCTCCTCTTAGTCAACCCTAACTAGAATCCCTTAAGATGGCGAAGTACTGTTTTAGTCACTCAAAGAGGTTTATGCTTGTACGTCATCTTCTACCCGGGCTAGCAGGTTCCCTACTGGTGCTGGTGCTGGATGTAGCGTTTGCCGTTACTCCAAGTTTTGCCGCAAAAACTATTTCTTTCAAATACGGTATCTTTCAGCGATCGCTCCCGATTGCTGATCTGCGGACCTACGCTGAGACCCAAGAGGCGTCCTCCGACCTAAAAGGTGCGCTCAGATACCTCAATGACGAAAATGAACAAACCGTTCAATCGGCCCTGCAACTCAAGCTTCCCCTCGGCGTTGTCCAAGTAGATAGGCTATTGAGAACAGGTACGGGTCAAACAGCGCTGTCGGAAGTTGCCCAAGTGATTGAACGAGAAGATGACTCAGGAATTCTAGCCCTGCGGGCAGCACTCGTTCTTGGAGCTACTTCTCCGCAAGGCTTAGGGGTT
>JAUJON010000391.1 GCA_030447595.1 Thermosynechococcaceae cyanobacterium YX3bin19 | reverse complement strand
TAGATCAGAAACTTGGTTGCTGCGTAGCCCCGACGAGGACCACCCCAAATGGCAATCAACAAATAAAGGGGTATCAGTTCTAGTTCATAGAACAGGAAAAACAATAGTAGATTTTGAGCTAAAAAGGCACCGGCAACCCCGGTATTGATGAGCAGGATCAAGATGTAATAAAGCCGAGGCCGGTGGATAGACCGATCACTACTATAAATAGCAATCCAGGTTAGCAGGCTGTTGATTGCGACTAAAGGTAAAGAGAGACCGTCCAGGCTGAGTTTATAGCTCAAGCCTAAAGGTTCAATCCAAGCCAGATCCTCCTGAAACTGTGGTCCTACAATGCCAGCATTAAATTGACTTGCCAGGAGTACTGTCCAGCCCAGTGTAATACCCGCTAAAACTAAAGCTAAAAGTCGTGAACGGTTGGGGGCTAGAGCAGGCCACAACCCAATCGCAACTGCACCTAAAACTGGGATCCAGATCAAAGCACTAAGCATCGTTTGTCTCCCTTACCACATGGACCAAGTTAGCAGCACACCCAATAAACTGACACTAATAAAGATGGTCAACAAATAAGTTTGAGACTGGCCTGTGAGGCTGTACTTCAAGCTCTCCCCACTGAAAATAGAGGCTAAGCCAACACCGTTCACCAGCCCATCTACGACATAGCGATCAAACCAAGCACTACAGCGAGAGATCAAAGTAACCCCCAAAACGAAGGTGACGTGGTAAAGGCGATCAATATAAAAGTCATAGGCCAACCAATCCTGTAGTACTCGCGAAGGTAGGTACACTGATCGCGACCAAGCTTTGTGCAGATAAATCGTTGCCCCAATACTGCACCCCGCAATCCCAGATAGAACCAGCGCTAGTACCTGCACTCGATTGAAATATCCCCAATCTAAAGGCACCAACGTCAAGCGCTGCAGCATCGCAGGAACTAAGAGAGTGACAATCGTTAAGCTGACCATCGGTACAGCCATCGACCAGGGAACCTCCGGTGCTCGCCGGGTTTTAGGCTGAGGTTGACCTAAAAAGACAAGACGAAACACCCGCGTTAAGTTTAAAGCTGTCAATCCATTGACTAGTAGCCAAACCGGTACGAGCCAGGGCCGTTCAATCCAAACGATGTCAATTCCTTGCTGAAGTGCCCAGAAGCCGCCCAAGGGTAGCAGCCCCACCAGCCCGGCAGCACCGACAACATAGGCGCTAGTGGTTGCGGGCATGCGCGACCAAAGCCCCCCTAATTCTGTGATATTTTGGCAGCTCGTTGTCGAAATGATAGAGCCAACACTCATGAACAACAGGGCCTTAGCGATCGCATGGGTCAACAGCAACAGGAGCGCAAAACCAGTCCGTTGAGTCCCGAGGGCGATAAAGACTAAGCCTAAGTAAGCACTCGTTGAATGGGATAAGACTCGCTTGATGTCAATTTGCGCGATCGCGACAAGAGAAGTACCAATAGCAGTAACTACGCCAAGGACGATTAGGGTGTTCAACGCCACAGGCGAAAGGGCTAAGATGGGCTGCAGCTTAATCAGCACATAGGCCCCACAACCGACAACCACTGAATTCCGTAAGATCGAGGCCGGGTTGGGTCCTTCCATCGCCTCATCTAGCCAGAGATGGAGTGGGACTTGGGCGCATTTGCCCGTAGGCCCCGCAATTAAGGCTAAACCCAACAGTGTTGCTGCTGTTGGAGTCAAGGTTGCAGTTCCAGCCCACTCGTAGAGATCAGGAAAATTTAAGCTTCCCGATAGACTTGCCAGCGCTACCACCCCCATCAATAGCAAGACGTCCCCCACTCGCTTGGTTAAAAAGGCGTCTCGCGCTGCCGTTACCACTAGGGGTTGCGCATACCAAAACCCTACCAAGAGATAAGTGGACAGGGTAAGCATTTCCAGCAGGGCATAGGTCAGGAATAAGGAATCACTAATCGCCAGCCCACTCATTGCCCCCTCAAAAAATCCCATCAAACCAAAGAAGCGGGCTAATGCCCAGTCCTTCTCCATGTATCCCAGCGCAAAAAATTGCGCCAGCAGACTTAAGCCCGTTATCAGCTCCATAGCCCCGATGCTGACTGAGGAGATGTCCAAAGCTAAGGACAAGTCAAAATCTGCTACTTTTAACCAGTGAAATATTAACTCTTGAG
>JAUJON010000390.1 GCA_030447595.1 Thermosynechococcaceae cyanobacterium YX3bin19 | reverse complement strand
CTGGCCTATCAGAACTGGAAACTAAGAACACCCCTAGAACTGGCAGCCTCTCACAATAACGGCTTAGAGTGGGAGGAGGTTTGACCGCTAGAGGATGAGCCCGGAGAGTATTCCTATCTGGCTATTGTAAAAACTAGCACGGGGCTTGCCCTCAGCTGCACCTGACAGCGCCAGCAGATTCAATTTTGAGAGTTTACTGATAAACGCCGGAGGTAATCATCCAGTGCGCCATTTAGTTTGTCATCTGATGGTGGTAATAGCAGCATTGACTGGCTTGCCCAAGCCTACTCATGCATCAATACCGCAGTTTGAGCGGATTTATGTATTTGGGGACAGCCTCTCGGATACTGGGAATGTATTCAAGGCAACGGCAGGGGTGATTCCTCCCAGTCCGCCCTACCGACAGGGACGGTTTTCTAATGGTCCGGTCTGGGTGGAGTATCTTGCCTCCCAGCTAGGATCAAATCCTCAGACCATCAACTTTGCCTTTGGTGGGGCAACCACAGGGGTTGCTAAAACTAGCAATTTAGAGGGTACGCTCCAGATTCCAGGGTTGCTGTCACAAGTTAGAGACTTTACGGCGGCCCATCCCAACGTGGACCCAAGCGCACTTTATATTGTCTGGGCAGGGGCCAACGACTACTTGGGGGATACGACTAGTCCGGCTGTACCACTGGATAATCTATCCAAAGCAGTGAGGACACTGGCTGCAGCGGGAGCACACAATATCTTGGTAGTAAACTTGCCGGACTTAGGTCAGCTTCCAGCCACACGGAATCGATCCTCTGCCAGTACCCTCACTCGTTTGACTCAGGCCCACAACTCCGGTTTGTTCAAGATTCTAGACAGGCTTAGCCAGTCTCTTACCCCTGAGGTCAACCTTACCTTACTGGATGTGAATGCTCTATTTAACCAAGCGATCGCCGAACCGGGAAGATTAGGTTTCACAAACGCGACCGCCCCTTGCCTCGATAGTTCCATAGTCTGTGGCACTCCCGACAAGTTTTTGTTCTGGGATAGTTTACATCCGACCACTGCTGCTCATCGAGCACTAGGAACCTTAGCCTTGGGTGCCCTGACACCTGCCTCTATTGCAGAGCCGTTAGTTGAGGGCAGTGTATTAACTTTCGGAACCGGAGTAGCCCTATTCCAGAGCACCCGCTCTTCACTGAAATGTAAGCGCAGTAGACAGCAGCAATTAGTGAATCGAGATCGTAGTCTCTAGTTCTTCTACAAAATCGGTACCTGTGGCTTATCGTGCTAGGCTACTAAAGCTATTTCGTTGAATCTCTAGACGCACTTGATCTAGAGTATATTCAGAAGAATCGGGCTCAGTAGCTCAGTGGTTAGAGCAGGGGACTCATAAGCCCAAGGTCACAGGTTCAAATCCCGTCTGAGCCATCCACCAAAAACATATACTCCCAGCCCCTACAGCCCAGCCTAGGGGCTTTTTACTATCTACCTAGCCCGTAACCAAACACTAAAGTTTGGGGTAGTTTGGGGTAGTTCCGAAGTCTTTTGGCTAGAATTTGGAGAGAACTCATGGGGTACGAACGTAGTGAGTAACGAGGTCTTACGAGTTAGCCAGTCCCGACAGGCCAAAGGTAGTGTAAGCATCAAGACAGACCGGAATACCCTAGTGCTGGTCTGGAGATACCAAAAACAGAGATACCATCTTGCCCTAGGCTATCGGGATACTCCCCTAAACCGTAAGCTTGCTGAGGCCAGAGCTAAGGCCATTGAACAAGATATCCTCTTTGAAAGGTTTGATCCCCTTAACTGGAAGACGAAATATAAACCTTCTTCACAGAACGTAGTAAATCTTCATATTAAAGAGACAGTTAGGCTAGGGGAGCTATGGGGCAGCTATACGGAGTACAAGAGTACTACTGTGGCTGCAAGTACGATAGTTCGAGATTATGGAAAGATAGCAAAACGGATAAAGCAGCTAGAAGCAGATCAGGTAGATACAACAGACGGGGAAGAGGTTAGGGAGTGGCTACTTAGTAAGTTCAGTAAAGAAATCTCTAGGAGGACTTTGATCCAATTAAATGCCTGCTCTAACTGGGCTATTAGGCAGAGTAAGCTCCAGACTAATACTTTCACAGGACTGTCAAAAGACATTAAACCAACCAAAGGCCTTAGGCAGG
>JAUJON010000389.1 GCA_030447595.1 Thermosynechococcaceae cyanobacterium YX3bin19 | reverse complement strand
GACAAATATTCCGTTATATTCCCAGCCCATACGAAGGGCAGCCGCGGGAAAAGGAAAAACCGGGCCAGTTGGAGCTTTTTGTGGAGCCTAATAATACCGACCTGGTCAAAAGCTGTGACAACCTGACCATAGCTCCTTGGGGAGATTTGGTCGTATGCGAAGATGATACCCATCCTTTTGTGGTTGGCATTACGCCTAAAGGCGAATTTTATAAACTGGCCGAAAATGTAGGCTACCAGTCAGAGTTTGCCGGGGGCGTTTTTTCGCCGGATGGCAGTACGTACTTTGTGAATATTCAGCACGCCGGACTCACCTTAGCCGTCACTGGCCCCTGGGGAAGTAAGACGTAAAACGGTTTTGGGGCATCAGTAGTTGATAAATCGAAGAATATTGGAACTAGCTTGAAGCTATCCTAGAGGAAGATTAAAACTGGAAGACCGAAAAAGTACAAACCATAAGAGCCGTCTGTGCAGTAACCGCAGACGGCTCTTATGGTTTGGTAAGTTTTAGTAGTAAAAAGGATAGTTCACGTTAAAAGCCAGCTAAACAGATCAATAATCAGACATTGTCTCATTAAAAGCAGCATAATGGGTTACAACAAGTGCCATAATGGTTAGATAAATTAACGCTTGATGAGGTTTCAGACTTATCGAAAGATTAATTATCACCTTACTATATGGCGCAACGAGTAACCCACGACGAGGAATTAAATAAGATTAAACAATACTTGCAGAGTGGCGATAATGAAGACGCCAAGCGTCCGCTGGTGTATCCACTTTTTACCAAACTATTCAAGGAAAAGTTTAAGGTTGAATCTGCAGCTGAAAATGCGGATGGTTACGTGGATGGCAAACTAATTATTGAATGCAAAACAGCTTATGCGGATTGGTTGCCTGGTTTCTACCAAGCTCTGCATTATGCCAAAAAAGGACTCACTTTTTCTACCGTCTGTGTAATTGCCAAAGAGTTTTTAGCCGTGTGGAAAGTGGATAAATTGCCGGATGAAGCGGTAATTTATGCCCACCGGATGGATGCAACGTTGGCAGCGCAGAAAGCAGGCCTGGAGAATGCGCGGCGTACGGCACCTTCCTTAAAGAAAGAAATTCTGGAAGCAACGCTATATAAAATTACGCCGCCGGATTTTCAAAAGCCCGATTTTAGTCCTACCTATCAGCTATATGCTTTTCTAAAGCTGCTTAATAATTAGTACAATTGGATAATCACTATTTTAAGTATTCTTTACCAAAAAACACTCTTTAAGGATAAACTCAGATGAATCCAAGACTACTCCTTTGCTTTGCCCTCCTAGCGGGGCTAGTGTCCTGTAAGCAGACCGCTGAAATTGCCCCTAGCGAAGACGTGACTACGCTGCAAGCACGCTTCCACGGCAAGTACAAACCCATTTCCTCCACCAGCAGCGAAGCCTTAGACATAGACCAAGACGGCAAAGCCTCCACGAATATGCTTCAAGAAATAGCGGCCTTGCAAAACCAGCCAATCGAGGTGCATATCTACGGGAAAAGTCAGTACAATGCTGAGCCGTCTTTCAGTTTTGTGCATTACTGGCCTAGACAGGAATTCCGTCCGGCCGTACCGCAAGGCTATGATCCTACAGTAAAGGTGAGCTATTACACCAGTGTAGTCCACTGGGACTTTGCCTTTGACCAATCCCTTACCCAGCTTCAGTTACAACCCCAACCTCCTACTTTAACCGACCCGGAATTTTATACGCCTCCCCAAGCCGTTACCGTAAAAGAGAAGGACCGCCTGGAAGTCACCCTCACTAAACGCTTATACACCACTAGTGGCTGGAAGACGGTTCAGATCGTAACCCTCTACGAGCTATACACCAAAGCAACGTAGTCCTCCTGGTGAAGGAAACTTTACGGTAAATCTTCATAGAAAAGACATGACTAAACGAAGTAATGGTGCTAACACCCCGCTGAAACGCCAACCACCCCTCCCTACCGCAGGGCTCCACCATAACGGGGATAGTTGCGTTAGCGGTTGGTCTGTTGTATGCCAGCAGAAAAAACAATGGGTTACAATATAGACCTGATAGACGCGAGCAATCCATTTGAAGGTGATTGTAGTAGATTCATCAAATGAAGATTCAGATCTGACAATCGTCGTGTAGTGTACTCTGTGTATGCG
>JAUJON010000388.1 GCA_030447595.1 Thermosynechococcaceae cyanobacterium YX3bin19 | reverse complement strand
TTTCTCCTCAAACGACCTTTTCAGGAGCTGTTTACCCAACCTCGGTTCCAAAATAATTGTTTAACCGGCATACCAATAAGGGGACTTGCGTCTAACTTGTGATTAACTAGGCTCAGCAGTACAAGGTTTTCAGCCAAAAGTCAGTAGGCCTCGATCGCCATCTAGGAGAGCAGGTAACCCAACAGGTAGGGCTGCATTCGGTCCGTCGTGACCAAAGGGAAGATCGGAAACGATCGGAACACCCAAGTCGCCCAGGCGATCGCGCAGGACTTCTTCGACCGTAAAGCTGGGAATGTTGGGCGGCGGTGTGCACTGACTAAAGCGCCCTAGGGCGATCGCTTTGAGGCGCTGCAAAGCACCAGTCATCCGCCATTGAGTCAACATCCGGTCAATGCGGTAGGGCACTTCTGCCACGTCCTCCAGGGCTAAGATAACCCCCGTCAAATCCGGCTGAACTGGGGTGGCCAACAGGTGAGTGGCCACGGTCAGGTTGGCAGGCAGCAAGACACCGCTGGCTGTCCCACCGCCCCAACCACGGCCTGCTAGGGGCGCGAGCGGGCGTGCTTCCACACAGTCCCATAACCGCTTTAGAGACCAGCCAGGTTCCGCCGCCAGGTTAGTCAATACAGGCCCGTGAACCCCCGCAATGCCCTGCTGAGCTAGACTCCAGAGCAAGCTGGTAATGTCGGAGTATCCAATCAACCATTTAGCGGGGACTGACCCTAGTTCCTGCGGCCAAGTCCAGTGTTCCAGCAACCGAGCACCGCCATAGCCACCCCGGCCACAGAGGATGCCTTTACAATTTGGGTCTTTTAGCGCCTCTAATAACTGCTGGCGGCGATCACAATCTCGTCCCGCCAGGTAGCCCCAGCGGGCATCGTAGCCAGGACTTCGTTGTACTTCGTAACCCCGAGCCTGCCAGATGGCAATGCCTTTTTGCAACGCTTCCGGTTCTCGCAGCGTGCCGCTGGGTACGATCACCCGCAGGCAATCGCCCGGTTTCAGAGGCGGTGGCAGTTGACAAACAAGGGTCATGGGGCTGCCAGAATTTCCCTAAACCACTGTTCCACGCGATCGCCCAAAGCTGACAAGGAGTACTCCGCTTCCGCCTGCCGACGACAGGCATAGCGGTCAATTTCATCAATCCGCTCAATTGCGGCAATTAGCCCCGCTACACTGTCGGGCTCGACCAGCCATCCCGACTTGCCATCCCGCACGATCTCTGCCGGGCCCCCTCGCCGGTAGGCAATCACGGGGACCCCACAGGCGAGGGCTTCAATAGCGACGTTGCCAAAGGCTTCCACCCAGCGGGAGGTTACCAGCAGGGCGCGGCATTCACGCAGGGCGGCCTGCATTTGAGCGGTGGGCAAAAATCCCAGGTATTCAATGGGAGCATTGGGATAGGCTTTCTGGATCTGCTGCCAGTAAGCGGCATCTTGCATCTGGCCGAGAATCCGCAGGGGTGTCCCAGTCGCCTGAGCGGCGGCTACAGCATCTTCCAGAGCTTTCTCCGGGGCAATCCGCCCCAGCCAGCACAAGGCAGGTCCTGGTTTGCTACAGAAGTGGTACAGGCACAGATCCAGACCACTGCCCAGGGGGTAGCACTCGTCAGCAAAGGCAAAGGTTTCCGCCTGAGTTCGGGTATAGACCCCAATGGTTGTAGGAGCTTGGGCGGCTACCTGAGCGATGATCCCATTCATGGCATCGGTGAGAGAGCCCATGCTAACCATGTGGGCGATCGCGATGGAGAAAAATGGCGTCAGGTAGAAGGGCAGCCAGTCATAGGCAAAGTTGACGATTAAATCATAGTGCGCCTGCACTTGACGGGCCTCGTTCCACATGTGAGCCAGAACAGAGTTTCCCGGCATCAGAATCGGGGTAGAACGCTCTTGGGTTTGGGCCGGGATTTGGGCTGCACCGTCAATTTCCTGGATGGAAATATTGGCTAACTGGGCCCCCCGGGGGGCAATGACGTCAACCTCGTGACCCCGCTGAATCAAAACATGCGCCATATTGTGAAGAGTCAGCTATACGACACCTCCAGTGCCTGTTCAGAAACATCCAACCTGCGTGTCGAAAAATATCACAGTTAAATGTGAGGAGCTAGGAAAGATAAATATAAAAAAAGACAGAGCGAAGCAATCACAACACACT
>JAUJON010000387.1 GCA_030447595.1 Thermosynechococcaceae cyanobacterium YX3bin19 | reverse complement strand
CAAAACAATACTCATCTGCGGGTCAATTAATGCCCGCAACCATCCTCCCTCTGTTTCTGGCAAACTGGCGATATATGCCCGCACTGCTTGAATAAACAGAATGCTGGAGAGATAAGTGATCATCATCTCGGCACCCGGACGATTCAAATTGCTTTCGCAAGTGATGAATTGCAGGATTGTCTCTAACCATGCCACCGCTTGTCCGGCTTCGCCTTTGATGTGAATCAGAGGCGGTAGTGCCGCCAACAGCGGATTACTCGCACGCTCGGTAAAGCTGGCGCGACCGCAAAGCACGGTAGTAGGAGTGCCACTGCCGCCGTAGTTAAGCGTAAACTGCCCTTGACAAGGACGCTGTGCCAGCAACGTTGCCAGACTGATGATCGGGCTGTCAATCGCATCACGCAGCGTATGGGCTGCCCCGGTTGGCAATACGATCAGATCGCCGTCTGTTAGCGGAATCGGCGTGTTGCCTCCCTCCACTTCCAGCCAGCAGTTGCCACGGGTGATGACATGGAAAGATGCATAATCATCGGAGCGATCGATCTGCACACCCCAAGGGGCAGAAAATTCAGAGCGGCAGTGAACCGTACTTTGCAGTTGCACCGCTTTGAGTACTTCGGTCAGCGCATCCATTGGGGCTAGCTGAGATTTGGACGATCTGCAACTGATTGTAGAGCTTTTATCATTGTTTGTCCAGCTTGCTTGGCGTTACATAGAGAAGTATGCATTAGAGCTAAACAAATGACGATCGTGGTTACAACCCCAACCGGAAATACAGGTGGACGGATTGCCCAACAGCTCATTGCAGCAGGCGAAAAGGTTGCTGTACTTGTAAGAGATCCCGCTAGACTAGCGGACGTAATCCGCCAAAATGCCACCGTTTATCAAGGCTCTGTGGATGACCCAGAGGCGCTGACGCAGGCGACCCGAAATGCTGATGCGCTCTACCTTGTTGTCCCCTACAACTTTGGCACGTTCCATCTGCGCCAGTGGCAACGGCAGGTCGGAGAAGCAGCCGCTACAGCCATTGCAACCAACGCCATTCCTCATGTCGTTAATCTCTCCAGCAATGGTGCCCATCTACCCGAGGGGATGGGTCCGATTTCAGGACTACACGCCGTAGAACAGAGCTTGAATGCGGTGGCTGCCAACGTGGTGCATTTGCGTCCAGGCTTCTTTATGGAGAACTACCTGATGCAGGTTGATGCTATTCGCACTGCCCATCAGGTTTTTATGCCGATCGCAGGTGGTCGCCGTCTGGCGATGATAGCCACTCAAGACATTGCGGATGTTGCCACGAAACTGTTGCGCGATCGAGCTTGGGGTGGGCAGTCTGTCTTAGGTCTGCATGGTGCAGCGGATTTGAGCTTTGATGAAGCGGCACAGATTCTAGGACAAGTTTTCAACCAACCTGTCACTCATGTCGAAACAACACTAGAACAGTTTCGGGATACGCTGATGCAACTCGGAGCAACTGGGAATGTAGCAGCAGAATATGTTGAAATGTGGTCAAGTCTAGCGCGTTCTGATTACACCCCAGCAGAACCGCGCACTCCAGAAACGACTACACCAACAACCTTTGCTCGGTTTGTGCAAGACAAGCTGTCGCTCCTATTAATAGAACCCGCGACTGCACAGGCTAATTGAAATTGAGTAGGGGCAATTGTACCCCTGCAATTCTACGCTCATAGCGATAAGCTACTTCACTGGTCAGCCTAGTTTAGACTTTGGAGGAAGCTACAGTGTTGTTACAGTGTCAGTTGAGCTTTTGCCATGAATCGTGTGACTCATCAACGATAGTGCATCAATCTGACGTGGGATTGATAGAGTAGAGAGGCTTATTAACTGGAAACCAGGCAATGCATCAAGGGCAGCCTTCACGCTGCCAAGCCTGCCTCCGCTGCCTCACGAGAGAGGCTGTACTGTCCTTTTTGACCTCGGTACCACTTGTTGCTTTTCAAGCCGATGGAGAGGACGTTGGCAATGCGGTTGCGAGCTTCACTACGTGCTACTTGAGGAATCTCATCCACAAACAGAGCATCTATCAGCATGGAGATGTCAAATACCTCATCACTTTGACGTTGGAGCACCAGAGAAACCGCTTCCGGCAAGGAGAGTTTGGCAAACTCTGGCAGCAGGTAATGTTGCCATCCTC
>JAUJON010000386.1 GCA_030447595.1 Thermosynechococcaceae cyanobacterium YX3bin19 | reverse complement strand
GGCTATGGGAACCATTAAGATGGGTATACATCCCCGCGCTTGCTTGTAACTCCAGTAAGTTCTTCTCCCGGTTGAGCGTCCAAATGCGGGCAAATGCGGCATCGAGGTGACGGACCAACGCCTCAGTACACTGCTTTAAAGTATCCAGTAAAGTGTCGTTTTGAATCAGGATAGTGCCAATATCGGCGCTCAGTGCTGACAAGCGCGATCGCTCCAATATGGTTTCCTCTGCCCGTTTGCGATCGGTAATATCTCGTGAAACGACCAACAACTGCTTGGGCTTGCCCGCGACATCCAAGATAGGAGTCACAACCACATCCCACGATTTGGGTGTTCCCTTTGCCGTTGGGCAGTATCCACTAAACTGACTGGTGCCGCCTGCCTTAGCCGTGTTTACAGCATTGTCAGCATTCGTTCGATCTGAGTCTTGCCAGAACTCAATCCAAGAGGTGCCGATTAAAGGCGTGCAGTCTTCAATCTCCATCAAACAGCGGCCCGGACCGTTCATTGAGAGCAGGCAGCCGTCGAGATCTAACACTTTGATACAGTCAGCGCTACTCTCAACAACACTGCGGTTAAACTCCTCGCTCTCCCGCAATGCATCCTCGGCTTGCTTGCGTCCAGTAACATCAAATACAAAACCATCCCAAACGACACCATCAGGAGTATCAACTGCCCGCGATCGCCCCTGAATCCACTTGAGTTGACCAGATGGGGTAACGAAACGCCCTCTCCAATCCCAGTGCAGAAAGTGTTCGACTGCCATCGCAACTGATGCTGCAAAGGAGGGGCGATCGTCAGGGTGAATTAAGTTCCAAATTGAGTTGGCATCTTGGAGTGCCGTTTCAGGTTCCACTTCAAACAAATCCTGACAGCCAGAACTGACAAAGGTAAAGCGTTGGAGGCCATTGGCAGATGGCATGTAGCGATAAACCATCCCTGGCATGTTGGCAAGCATCGTTTGGCTGCGGTTCTGGCTCTCATGCAACGCCACCTTCATCTGTCTACGCTCAGTAATGTCCCGAAAATAAATACTGAGACCTACTGGAGCGGGATAAGCGTGAATCTCTAACCACATCTTCAGGGGTTCATAGAGAACCTCGAAGTGAGCCGCTACTTGGTCTGCCACAACTTGGCGGTAGGTCTGTTCAACGATCATACCGACCGACCAAGGCCACATCTCCCAGTGTGTTTTACCAATCATCTCTTCCGGTTTCAGGTTATTCAGCCTGGTAGCTTGCTGGTTGGCGTAGGTAATGCGCCACTCCTGATCCAGACACACAAAGGCATCGGTAAAGCTTTCGAGGATATTGACTGTCCGTTGAGCTGCCTCGTCTAATGCTTGACGGGTCACTTCTGTTTCTAGCCTCGCGGCTTGCTCACGCTGTAAGGCTAACTCAGCCGTCTGTCGCAGATGGATACTATGCAGGGCAGAGGCGGTAAAACCTGCCAGACTGGTCATTAACCGTTGATCTTCACGGTCGAACTGTCGCTGCTCATTGTGAGAAATAATACAAATGGTGCCTAGCTGTTGATTGTTCACGCAAAGCGGTAACAGCAGCTCCTCAACGATGGAAAATTGGGGATGATGCAAGTAGGTGAAATAGAGTTCAGGACGCGCATATAGTTGCGGCTGCCCGCAATGAATCGTCGTACCACAAGGGCTGAAGTTGCCTGGCGTAGTCGTTTGTTCCAAGGATTCTAATGCACCTGCGATCGCCACCCAGCGAAAGACGGAGGTGCCATCTGGTAAAGTCTCCAAGAAGCTGACCCCAGCAGTGTCGGCTCGACAGATATCCCTTGCAATCCGAACCAGGGTTTTGAGCATGGACTGCGGAGCGTCCGTCAGTTGTTGAGCAAGAGTATGAAGGGCTTGGTTTTCAGCCGCTAAATCTGGTTGTCTTGCTAGACGACCAGCCAATATTTCTGTAATCAGGACATTCGCTTCAGTGATTACCTGAGTGCTGTTTTGGCGTAAACTCTTGCCTGTAAGGTCATAGCGATCTTGGGAACCACTAGAGGACGGTAAATCAGCCATACAATCTTCGTCCTCACCCTGAAAAGTATTTGGCTAACAGATCCTTGCCGTGATCGCCCATTTGGTGCAGTAATTGCTCAATCTGTTTCAATGCAACGGGCAACGGCTTTGTCCGTCT
>JAUJON010000385.1 GCA_030447595.1 Thermosynechococcaceae cyanobacterium YX3bin19 | reverse complement strand
GGCGGATTAAGCCGCAACTCGCCATGAAAAACTTTCTGTCGCAGCACGACTGCCTTAGGGGAGAAATCATAGGTAAGCGATGCTATGACGGGATCGCTGGCAGCGTCTGACGTTTTCTCGACCCGTTGGCGTAGTCTATCTATGCTCTGGCGCAGTTTGGGATCACGAAGAAACCGTGTTGCAGACGATATTCGTAACCTTAGCCATTTCTCCTTCTCCGCTTTGGAAGGCGCTTTTATGGCTGCTTGTGCCAGTGCATGATCCAGCGTAAAGTACCAGGGAGCAATGGACGGCGGCTTGAGTTTGTTGTCTGAATCCATGGTTTCAACACGCCATAAACCGGGTGGTTCCTCGGCGAGGCGCAAAACCGCAGGCAGAATTGCAATGAGCCGATCATAGCTGCGTTCCTCTAATGGGATCGGCTTGTTGTCTCGATATTCATAAGCATGAAGCTCACGTAGAACAGACACCGCGTCATTCGCCGGTTTCAGGTCGTTGTTTTGTGCCACTGCGCAAAGGGTTCCCAGGCACAGAAACGTCACTATTATTGTCACTGTTTTCATAACTCCACCTCCTTTCACACTGTGTTAGCGCAGGCGCATTCGAGGGCCATCTTCGGTTCTGGTAGTACAGTACTCCCTATAGTTGGCTGGTTCAAGTAAGGTGTTCGGCTGAATGTCTGTTTCCATATAGCAGGAGACGTTTCCAACATGGTGAAGCATATTGACGGCATGGCCCAATTCATGAGAAAGATTAATCTCCCTCACTTTTGCCCGCGCAGCCACTTGCTCGTTTAGTGGGAAATTGTCTTCAACCCATTGCCGCTGATTATCTGTATATATAACAATGCGCGTTACAGCCGATGGGATACCTGGACCAGGATACGTATAGCCCCAATATCTATTAGAACTGGGTTGTGGTGTGGTATCCTCTTCGAGACGAATCCGCATCTGGTTGATTACTCTCTCTGTGGAACCTGAAGACCAGTTGATTACCCCACTCTGGGTATCGCCTGCCGTGACCATTATAAGGGTTAGCATGTTCGGTGGGAAATTACCTGTTCCCAAACCATTTATATCCTCGACGAACACTTCCGCCGCGTCACGATTCAGTTCACGCCATGTTCCGCCTATCCTCATGCCCCGGTACTCTTCGTAGTCGGATAGCCCGTCACCGCGACTATTGTTGCCTGCGCGTAACACCTCCGGGTCTCGATCAGCGTCCGGCCCACCGAACCCGTCCTGGGTGAGACTGCGGTCTAGGTGGTCTGCTATGCGATCCTGGTCTTCGTCCAAGGGTATCCTAACAGAAGTACGTTCCATTTTATTAATCTGTTTGGCAAACCCATCAACCGGATCGAAACTTCCCCCGGCGGAAACAGAAAACGTAGCGCTTATGGTTCCCCACGCTCCGTAGTCCCAACAAGACACCTTGACGGTTGCCTCAAGTTCCTGCGCGGTGGTTTGAATTGACAATCCCATAGGTGCGTTGAAGCCCGTTTGATTTTGGAAGTCCAAGTCATTGGTATGCCCCTGGTCATTGCCATCATTGATGCAGACGCCGGGCTGGCTGGAGGAAGTTAAGGTAAAGGTTATATAGCCAGCCATCGAACGAGCAGGGGTACTATGGTCGGTCGCTGGCTCAATCTTGGCGGTAAATGTCAGTGTATCCGTGTTGTACATTGGTCGCCATTGCGGAGTATCTGCGATGGTGAACTCCCAGACGGTGATCTTGTAGGGGTCGGTGGTCAAAGCCGGGTCATTGGCATAATCCGGGGTATCATCCCAGGTCGCCGTCAAGGTCACTACTTGAGGCGTCGTGGGCGTCTGATAATGCGTCACTTCCACGGCAGGGCAGGCAGTGAACTGGCCGTTGACCAGCTTGCCGAACTGACCACCCGCGCCCCCATCACTCCAGGTGGTGATATGGACCGAGTCTATAATGGTGGCAGGAGGGTCCTGGGTGCAGTTGCCGCACTCGTCCATGTCGCGAGGCGGGAGGCAACTGACTCCGATGATGTCCCCGGCACGCGGGTAGCGCGTGTCGGCGGCGAAGCTGGGATTGAACAGGGGCGGACCCGCTACCCAGCTATGGGCGTGCTGAGCCTGGGCGTGCGTTTGGCCCAACAGGACGGTTAAGGCAATAGCGGCAGCGAGCCACG
>JAUJON010000384.1 GCA_030447595.1 Thermosynechococcaceae cyanobacterium YX3bin19 | reverse complement strand
CACCAACTTACGGCCAAAGACTATCGAGACCAGATGCACCAGCGATTAGAAAGCTGGCGGGAGCTGACTGGCATCAAGTCGGCTGCATAACCAGAGCCAGTTCCTTCATGTAGAGGAGGAAAGCGCTTGATTTTGTAAAATCTGGGTTAAGTTGACAATGCCGTTAGTTGGCATGACATTTGCGATCGACATAGCATGATAGACAAAGGGCAGGTAAAAATTGATTGGTATTGGCAGATAGCAGTATATTTCACAGCTAGCCGCTTGAGAAAGAAATTATATCAAGGGAGTTTGGGGTAACACAAACAAAGCGTCGTATTCTTAAGAAACCTTTGAAGTCAAAGGCTCAAGTTTTCAGTACACGCCAAGCTATTTTAGTGCAAAAGTACTATCCAGCCAGTAAAGAGATGCATGAAATTGATGGTCGTTTCTGATAAGCGCAATTGGTCACAGTGGAAATATCTTGTGGCTGAGAATTGACTCGTTGGCCCTGAAGAGATCGCCCTTGCTCAGATGTCTATTCCCTACTTGAGTGAATCTACTATCCGTCACCATGCTACGTCCCAATCCTGCCAACGGGGTGAGGACTACTACCGACGGGGAGCTGTTGTTGATGTGTGCCAATGGGAAAACCAGTTTCAAGCCACTGTTGAAGGCAATGAAGTCGAACCTTACTGTGTACAGATCGCTTTTGATGCAGGCGGCATTACCCAGGTGAGCTGCACTTGTCCCTATGATTTTGAAGGTTGGTGCAAGCACATTATTGCTACCGCATTGGTTTGTCTGCGACAGCCAGAGCGCATCAACCAGCGTCCATCCTTAAACCAACTGCTGGATCAACTCAACTTGGTTCAGATCCAACGCCTCCTGCAAGCTCTGGTGGAAGAGCAACCCACCTTGATAAATCGGATCGATCACTTGGTCAGCCAGATGACCCAACCCGAGCCGCCCTCCACAGTCAAAACCAAGAGACAAACAGCGGTCGATCCCAAACCCTATCGCTATCAGGCTCAGCGCTTGATGCGTGAAACCTTGCGTTACTGGGAAGAGGGAGAAGAATACGATCCGATTGAGAATGAACTGCCTAACCTGCTAGCGCCAGCCCAAGCCTATACGGAGCAGGGAGATGGCAACAGTGCACTGGTGATTCTAGAAGCCATCACTCAAGTGTCTGCCGAAGATTGGGAGGAGATTGCTGATTATGGAGGCGATGGAGATAGCTTGATTGAACTCCTCGATCCGATTTGGGCCGAAGCGATTTTGAGCGCGGAATTTCAATCTGGGGAACAGAGGGATATCCAGGTCAACCTGGAAGACTGGCAAGACCGATTGGGAGGGTGTTTTGAACTGAGTGCTGCTGCATTGCGGCAGGGATGGGACGATCCATTGCTGGTGGCCGTGTTGCAGGGGGAATGTGTGAACCTATGGAATGATGGTCGTCCAGACTATGCTAACCAACTCGTCCAAGTGCGGCTACGTGTTCTGGAACGTCAAGGCCGGCAGGAAGAATACCTGAACCTTGCCCACGCCGAAGGTCAGGTTCAGGAGTACTTGACGATGCTAACCCAACTGAGGCGAATTGCTGATGTCATGGCAGCCTGCAGTCAGCTCACTTGCGCCAAACAAGCTCTAGAAGTCGCAAAGGCACTTCGGGGGCAGGGGGCTTTAACCGAAGCATTAGCGATCGCCCAGCAGGGATTGGCCCTGCCGGAAGCGGAATGCTGGCAGCCGCGCTGGTACACGATTGACCAGTTTGAAACCCTTGGTTTTGGTCGCTATCAACTTGCAGACTGGACGAGTGAGCTAGCGGAAGGATTGGGTAATCAGTCTGTGGCACTATCCTCGCGAATTGAGGCTTTCAAAGCCCGTCCCTCCTTTCGGGACTACCAAAAGGTAGAGGCGCTGGCTGGGGAGCACTGGTCAACCCTGAAGTCAGAGTTGCTCCAGAATCTACACCAGCGAGACAATTGGAGTGTAGCCGAGGCAAAGGTAGCTGTCTTTCTTCACGAAGGATTGATTGACGATGCGATCACGGCGGTTGAACCCCACGGGAGCCGTCAAATCGTTCAGCAAGTTATGGAGGCCGCCATTCCCCACCGACCGGAATGGGTAATTGAAAAGGCGCGTCGCCGAGCGGAAGAAATTATGGATCGGGGTAAAT
>JAUJON010000383.1 GCA_030447595.1 Thermosynechococcaceae cyanobacterium YX3bin19 | reverse complement strand
CCTGAAACACCCAAAATTGATTAACACAGTCAAAGGGTCGAAGAATTTGAACATTCAATTTAAGAGCTAAAGAACCCACTCTTCCAGAGCAAGAGCATACGCAGCAAGCCCGTTCCTCCAGCTACTGAAACTACACATTCGATTTCAGGTTCAGCAATCTATAAACCGGTGACGAAGCCCGCAAAAGTCAGCCCATCTTCCAACTCAGGTGATAACTGGTATGCGCTCAACAATGGGGATAAAATCCGCAGTAAGAAAGCAGTTGATACAACTGTTGAAGCCCTGCGAGCGTTGGCAAAGATTTCAGATCAGGTTTTGCCTAAAATTGAAAAGGCAATGGAAGCTCAATTAGCGGAACGAAAAGTTAAAGTCGTCAAACGTCGATGGATAGCTCAAAGTCAGGAAGCGCTTTATAGCAATCCCAAACTGTGGAAATCCTCAATTGAAATCGTTCCAGGTTGGTGGCTTGGAACGAACTACAGCAACGGCGCTAAACGCGAAATGTTGGCGACTGCTGCTCAGGTCGCCAAAGATTTCGATGTTCAGTTGAAATTTCATCTCGTGTAACTCCACCGTGTTAGGCAAACCCCCATCGCCAGCCTCAACCGCGCCCCAACTTCAAGCCCGCCGGCATTGGACAGGCGAACGATGGAAGGGTGTGACAAAATATCTCCCATGTCCACCGCGCAAATCCTCGAAGAAACCAAGACGTTTACTCTGTCGGAATTGGAATCGCTCGAACGCTCTTTGCGTCTGCAACGCTTGCAGCGGGCGGGAACGATTGCATCAACCGAAGAAACTCAGCTTTTGAAGCGCATTAACGCACCAATGCCGCAAACCGAGCGGTTCGTGGAACTTCGGCAAAAATTGCAGGACGCGGCACTCTCCGAAGACGAAAGAGACGAACTGATTCGCATTTCAGACGCGCGCGAAGAAGCCAATGCGCTGCGTGTTGAAGCCGTGATGGAATTGGCGAACTTGCAGGGGCGACCGTTCGCGCAGCTTTGGCATCAAATGGTGGGAGCGCCGCAGGGAGCGCGTTTTCTCGTTCCCTGACTTATGGCACGACGCGGAATCTCACAACAAACCGAACATTTGGTGCGAGAGCGGGCAGCAGAGCGTTGCGAGTATTGCCGCTCTCCCGAAGAGTTCTCGCCCGATACCTTCGCCATTGAACATATTCACCCGCGCGCTTTGGGTGGTTCGAATCAAACTGGTAACCTCGCGTTTGCCTGTCAGGGCTGCAACGGGCCGAAAGGGGCACGCACTGAAGCCTTCGATGGGGTGACTTCGGCGTTTGTCCCGCTTTTTCATCCGCGCCAACACCTGTGGCGAGAACATTTTCGATGGAGCGACGATTCGCTGCAACTGGAAGGAATTTCAGCTATCGGGCGCGCGACAATTGAACTGATACGACTCAACAGGCGCGGCGTGATGAACTTGCGGCGCTTGCTCATCGAGGACGAAAAGCACCCCCCACTTGATTAAGCCGAAGGCGTCGCTGTTCCTTATGAGTTCGGCACCAATGAAGGTCGCAGATGACCTACGGCATGAGCCGCGACGACGCCAGCCCGTTCCTGATGCCCACCATCGCCAGGGAAATCACCAAAGAAGACCCCACGGTATCCATCGACATGAGCGGCGTGAAGATTGATGCAAATCTGCGTGTCTGCGATGGGTGGCGCCTTGCGCGACCATCATAACCGCAGCAAAGGATTTTTCAGGGGCAACTCTTTGAGAATGAATCCAAAAATACGAAAGGCGCGATCCCGAAAAATCGCGCCTCGTTTGGCTTTGAACCTCTCCTTGTTTTTGTTGAGGTTCCAAACAGACTGCCCTTCGGTCGCCAGCAGTTCTCGGAACCGCGCCTTTACTCCCGTCTTATTCTCGCAGCCGAGTCGCCGTGCGAGCGTTTTGTCGCTACTCTGCGTCGATCTGGTCACAAGCGCATTCTGGCCTCGAAGTTGGAGTTTTAGCGTGGTTTTTCGTTTCCCGAAAGTCGCCCTGGAACGCGGCGGCTTTAGCGCGCGACGGCACGACTCAGCGCCGTTTGCCCACTTTGACTGGCTGGTGTCGAGGGTGCGAGCGCGCGCGTGATGGCCCCGAGATACTGCGGCAGATCGTAGGGAAAGCGGCTGGTGATGAGATGGCCGTCCACCACGACC
>JAUJON010000382.1 GCA_030447595.1 Thermosynechococcaceae cyanobacterium YX3bin19 | reverse complement strand
AGTGAGTTCCGCCTTACTAGCGGTCTTTTCTATCAAAATAATAGGGCTGACGCAACAGCTAGACTTGCAGATGACCTAGATATTGGTGGAATTAGTTTTCCAAGCGAGTTGGTTGGTCAGCTGGAGGGCAAGGCTACACTTCCTAACACGTTTGCTCCCTATGTTGGTATTGGCTACGGCAATCCAGTCAAGCGAGGTAGACAATTTAGTTTTTTTATCGACCTAGGTATAGTATTCACTGGTTCGCCAGCAGTTGATTTAACTGCCTCCGGTCCGCTAATCGATCCAGTGCTTGGGGCTCCGGTGATAGGTCCCTTGCTGACTCAGGCGATCACACTGGAAGAGGCTGAGATAGAGGATGATTTGAGTGGCCTGAGCGTGTTTCCGGTCCTCTCTATAGGTGCATCTTACCGATTTTGATCTCCTCCAGTTCTAGGAATCCATAGCCGTTCGTCCTTTGTATCAAGCTCGTTTTAAGTTTTTTTTCAGACCAGTTCATCAAGTGACCCACCACAGACTTGATATCATCCACATGAATGAACTTTCGACCGTCCAAGTGCAGCAAGTCTGTCAAGCAGTTCGACAAGCGGGTCAGCAGGCCGAACAACTATCTCGGCATCAGTTTCAGGTTTCGCAAAAAGGACCGGATGATTTTGTCACAAGTGTGGACCAAGCTTTAGATCGACAACTATCAGCTCAATTTGCGACTTGGTTTCCTGAGGACGGGATTGTTACTGAGGAAAATCCCCAGTCAACTCAGGCATTTCATGCTGGATATTCTCGGCTATGGGTAATTGACCCAATCGATGGAACAGATGACTTTATTCAAGGTAAGCCTGCCTATGCAGTCATGATTGGTTTGCTGCAAAACTACCGTCCAGTTGCAGGTTGGGTCTACGCTCCAGTTGAAGACCAGATGTATTTTGGTGGGCCTGGATGGGGGTTGTTTCAAGCCTTAAAAGGTGAAATACCTCAAGAACTAATTCCCAAAGAACCTGCTCAACCTTCTGACAACTTTTGTCCGATCTTGATTGGCTATAAGGATCAGCTGCGCTACGGAGACATCATTTGCCAAGCGATTCCGGAAGCCCAGTTTGACACGCTGGGAAGTTTTGGGCTGAAAGTCCTAGAAGTTATCCAGGGCCGAGCTGGGCTTTATCTCTACTTAAACGGTCGGGTCAAACTTTGGGATACAGCAGGTCCTTTGGCCCTAGCCCAAGCAGCGGGACTGACCTGTTGTGATTTAGACGGGCAACCCATAGGCTTCACGCCGGATGCCATTGCTCCAGATACGCTGACTCATAATCAGCCGATCCTGGTTGGCTGGCCTCGCTACGTTGAATTACTGCAGCCCCGGCTGGCAGCGGTGATTGTTCCCGTAGAGAGTTAGAGTCGGCCATAAATGGCTGCGCCTACAAGCAACCACTGAGATCCTCTAAGATCACTTAAGTACTTAGCTTGTCTGCCTCAGGCCCATGTCTAGCGAAGAACAAATCAGTTTATTTGACTCTGCCCAGAAAGCAGTTGTATCAGTAGATTTCAATCCCGATCTAATTCCCACCGATGCTAAAGTTCCTATTCCACCTGGAACCTATCAAATAATGGCGGAACTGGCTCAACACTGCAACCTATGTCACCGCTGCCGATTGGGTGCGACTCGAACCCATGCCGTAGTTGGCAGAGGCAGCCTGGAAGCGCCCATCATGATTGTTGGGGAAGGACCTGGCCAAAACGAAGACGAAACTGGGCTTCCCTTTGTGGGTCGAGCCGGACAGTTATTAGAAAAAATCTTAGAGTCGGTAAAGTTGGACTCTGAGAAGGATGTATACATTTGTAACATTGTCAAATGCCGACCGCCTGGGAATCGTAATCCCTCCACGGATGAAGCCGAGGCTTGCAAGCCCTACCTGTTGGAGCAAATTCGCTTGGTAGACCCTAAAATTATTCTACTGACGGGTGCTACGGCCCTAAAAGTTTTAACCGGAGAGAAACAGGGGATTACTAAAATCCGCGGGCAATGGATTGAATGGCAGGGACGTTTGTGTATGCCAATCTTGCACCCTGCCTACCTCCTGCGGAATCCATCTCGTCAGCAGGGAAGCCCTAAGTGGCTAATGTGGCAAGATATTCAGGCAGTGAAGACCAAGCTGGATGAACTCATTAGCT
>JAUJON010000381.1 GCA_030447595.1 Thermosynechococcaceae cyanobacterium YX3bin19 | reverse complement strand
AGCGACAATGTTCTGCGAAGTTTTGTTGCGTTTTGTTAACCGCGCAGCCGCCGGACGATTGAGTTCGCCTGCCGCCGAAGGGTGGCGCGGCATGAGCGTAGTTGTGGATGGTCGGGTGCAGCGCGTTGTTGTGTCGCTTATTCGGACGTTATGCTGCCCGTTTGTGCGCTTCCACGTAAATACGCAATGCCGCGTTCATTCTCTCTTTTGACTTTTCGCCTTGCGCCTGAAACCATTCGAGAACATCCGCATCCACGTTCAATACGATAGTGGATTCGCCCGGCATCTGTAACGTAGTGCGATCAAAGAAATCCGCATCCAGAGGCGGAATGTCCGAAGTATCAATTTGTTCGTCTGTGAGTTTATCAATCCGTTCCCAGTCGGTTGCGGAGGAACTCTTCGTATTGGAATCTTTCATATTGCAACGCCTTTCGCATTGAGATGACGCGAACTCTATCCGAATGACGATTAAGTATAAACCACGACTACGACACAATGCTCAAGCAAACAAGACCAATCCAGCAGTCTTCGCCATAATCTTGTCGCGTGTCGAGCGCAACGAGCATTGGGCTATCAAAAACCTCGGAAGCATCTTCAAAATCAAGACCGTGCTTCTCTACGTTGGGTTGGATTCGTTTTTATCTTCGTCCCACTCGAATTTCACTATTCAAGTTCATCAAATGTTGGATTTGCAGCAACGCCACGCGCAAGTGATAGAACGACCAAGCTTGTATGTTGAATAACAGGTGTCAGTGATGCACAGACCAAGCTAAGACTACGAGTCTGCGGGTGAGATGAGCGCCTGACACCTTCTTCTTGCTTCTTGTCTTCAAGGCCGGACAGTATCTTAAGCCTCCTCGATCTTCGACAGGAGAGCTTGCATTGACAAGGCTGGCTCCGGGACGAGAACCAACGAGAACCTTTGGGAGAAGGAGGCACCTTATGTTTGTGGGCATTGATGTCAGTAAGAACACCCTGGACGCGGCTTTACTTCAAGCCCAAGGCAAGCCACATCACAAAGTCTTCGCCAATACCGCAGCAGGTCACGCTCAACTGCTGTCATGGCTTCAAGAGCAAGGCGTCGAAGCCGCCCATGCCTGCTTGGAAGCCACCGGCACCTGGGCCGATGCCATCGCTGTGGCGCTGCATGAAACGGGGCACAAAGTGAGTGTCGTCAATCCGGCGCTGATTCGTGCTTTTGGTCAAAGCCAGCTCAAGCGCACGAAGACGGATAAAGCCGATGCCCCTTGGGCAGGCCCAACTGATTGCACGCTTTTGCCAGATGCATCAACCCGCTAGGTGGAGTCCCCCAGCCCCCGCAGTGCGCGAGTTGCAAGCTTTAGTGCGCCGCTTGGAGAGCCTGGAAGAGATGCGCCTGATGGAGAAAAACCGTCTGGCTTCAGGCGTGAGTTGTCAGCAAGTGCGTGCTGATCTCGAAGAACACCTGGCCGATTTACAAGCGCGCATCGAGAAGACAGGTCAACACATCAAAGACCTCATTGACCAAGATCCTGAACTGAAAAACCAAGCCGGACTGCTCCAAAGCATTCCCGGCATTGGACCAACCACCGCTGCTTTGCTCTTAGCTGAAGTGGGCGACATCAGCCACTTTGACAATGCTCGTCAGGTCGCGGCTTTTGCCGGGTTGGTGCCGCGTATCCGCGAATCGGGTTCTTCGGTGCGCTCTCGCTCGCGGCTCTCCAAAGTGGGTTCTTCGCGCTTGAGAAAGGCGCTCTACTTCCCGGCCATTACCGCCTTACGCTTCAACCCGTTCATCAAGGCGTTGGGGCTGCGCCTGTCGGCGCAGGGCAAAAGCAAGATGCTTATCGTTGGTGCCGCCATGAGAAAACTGTTGCACTTAGCTTATGGCGTTCTCAAATCAAAGCAAGCTTTTGACCCCAACTTCTGTGTCGTAAACCCTTGACGAACAACACAGTATCTCACCCGCCGGAAGCCGGAGCGACGGGAGGAACGACCAAGGCGCAGGCTGTAGGCGGTCGGGTGCAGCGCCTTGTTGTGTTGCGGTTGGTGAGCCTTACGCCCCATTTTGACCTGATGCGGCGACTTCCGTCCATTTTCTGGCTTCAACAAAGAGCGACAAGTGACCTATGTTAATCCAAGTTGCCACCTATGGTGATGGCGAGTAGTCTCCTGATTGAGAGTTCCC
>JAUJON010000380.1 GCA_030447595.1 Thermosynechococcaceae cyanobacterium YX3bin19 | reverse complement strand
AAAGCATATCACCTTGTTGAAAGGTAATGTTCGGATTTAATAGTCGCGCCTGTTTGACCATTCCTGATGACAAATCAACTCCGCAAACCTCTAAGTCGCAATTGTGTAAATAATTTGCAATGTGTCCAGAGCCACAACCTAAATCACAAATCGTTCCCAAGCTGTCGACCTTCTCGATAAACCAATCCAACATCTTTCGGTCAAACGGCTTTCTGTTTAGCTCATCATAAAACCGCTTGGCGTATTCTTCCGCCACACGGTCATAACTGTTTCGCAACTCTGTTTGTGCTTGTTCCATAAGTTCCCAATCCACGAATAAAGTGAAGCCGCCCAACTAGTTATTAGACTGACTTTGTCTATCTACCATAATCTGGTCAATTAGGCTGAAATTGTCTGTTCAATATTCCAAATCAGGAGGAGTAGGCTGAGAGTTTGTAGTTTATCTGCTCTAAATTGAGAATTAGGCTGAAGCTGGTTACTACAATGTTCCAAACAGGTTAAATCAACTGCAGCTTTTGGTTTGCCTAGCATTGCCATGGTTTCTACATGACCTCTCTTACTTCAAAACTGAACTGAAGAGCCTCAAAGCTCCACGCTTCCACCTCCAGTCTGCAAGCCTCAAGGTTGGAGCATGAAAGTCCAAGCTTAGAGCATGAATGTTCATGCTGGGAACTCGGAACGTCAAGAAAAAAGCTCCGTCATCCGAGAAAAAAGCTTGAAACTTTGACCTCTGCTCTCGGAGCACCGAGAAAAAAGCTGGAGGCTTCAGCCTCAGAGCGACAAGCTCCAAGACTTAGGGTTGACTTCAAGTGAGGAAGGGGTAATTCCCCTAACGGAGACGCTACGCGATCGCATCTTTGATTGGCAAGCCGCGATCGCCGTTTCAGAGGCTGTAGGGAAAGGGGCGATCGCGCTTCAACTTGAAATTGAAGCAAGCACCGCTAATCAGGTAACCAGCTTAAATCTAAAACCTGCTTAAGCTTAAAGGGACACTCTCCTGGGAAGTTATCCACTGGCATTCCTGTCTGAGCTGAGCTACCCCGGCGCGCTGCCTGATAGCACTGAGCAAAACACTCCTGGTAGTACCTTCTTAAACTGGGACTAACCTCGAAGGATTCCTCTAGCCTCTGGCGATGCTCCGCAATAGTCACACGCCAACTGTTTGTTCTTTTCTGGGGCTGGTATTTCCACTTGAGCAAGTGAATCAGGAGAACTCTCAAGTCGCTGTAGACTGCCTTCTTTTCCCTTCTGCCCAAGTCTTCTAGTTCCTCCACGAGATTATCAATATCCACCGCCTCTAGACGTCGCGATCTCAGAGCTTCGATGGCAGATTGAAGCCAGAGACAATAATCCTGCTCGTAAAGGGGTAAGTCGCTCGCCTCGGTGGGCAAGTTGGCAGTCACGGCGGTTTCCTCTTGCTACTCTCTTTAGTCTAGGGTTATAGAATAAAGTTCTGAAAAAGACGCGATCGCCGTTTCGTAGGTTGAGGGGAAAGGGGCAATCGCTGGTTTGTAGAAGTAGGTGTCATAGGACGCGATCGCGGCTGTAACTCAACCATTCGACTTTAGAGGCTCAGTCCTTCACCTCGAACGCCCTTCCTACCCTTACAAAGAAGCAAGTTATACCAACTTTCTATAAAGTTGCACTTAATAAAGCGGAAGTGATGTAGTCCCAACCGCAGATAGAAGCGATCACTTCTGGTGTGATTGCCTTGAGGACTTGGCTCACCTTCTGTCGAACCTCCGTTTTGAACACACTCTAAGGGGATTGAACGTACGAAAAATATACTCCTTGGCAGGGAGTCTGCCTGGGTAGTACTTCGGTGCTGAGAGAGTCAGTGCTATAGTTATTGTCATAAAGGTTAGGACACGGCATCTTTAAGAACAGACTCCATTGCCTGCCGTAAGGAATCAGAGGTAGATAAGCCCTTGCGAATCCGACTGTTGAGCCAAGCCCAGCACTTTTCAATTCGGTTCAAGTCTGGAGAATAAGCAGGTAGATACAACAGGCGACAGCCAACTGCCTCAATCAGCGGTGCAATGCGCCCGCCATGATGGAACGTCGCGTTATCCAAAATCACGACTTGTCCAGGGCGAAGCGTTGGCACCAAGCAAGTTTCTAGCCAGGTTTCAAACACTACTCGATTACAAGCGCCATCAATCGTAAACGGAGCAC
>JAUJON010000379.1 GCA_030447595.1 Thermosynechococcaceae cyanobacterium YX3bin19 | reverse complement strand
GGTGGCATCGATATTCTTGAGCTCTTCCCGGGCAATCCGCGTCAGGGTCACCATATCTTCGATTGTCCCGATGTAGTGGCCCCAGAAGTCTACTTCGTTCCAGATCTCCCAGTACTTTACCTTGCCCTTGTAGCGGTTGCCAACCATCCGGACGTAGTCGCGCCAAACGGCCCAGTCGTTGTCGGACTTAGGTGTGCCGTTGGTGCCCACTCCAAACAAGCCGCTGTCGGAAGTAGGGTTTTGCGAAGCCCAGGCGGGCGGGATGCCCATTGTGTAAATGACCTGGCAAGTAGGATCGTTGGGAGCGATCAACTTATTTATGTACAGATCGAAGCGTCTGAAATCCCAAGTGTTATCGCTTTTTTCCAGCAAGGACCAATGGGTACCCGAGTTCCACAACCGGATCATACCATGATTGAGGTCGTACCAGTTGAAATTGCTTGCGGTTCCCAGCTTATTGTAATGAATACCGAATAAAGTGGATGGAACAGGAGTGTTGGGAAACCTGGGCTGGGCAATGGTGGTGGGCGTAATGTCTTCCAGGCTGGCATCGTCGATCCAGAGGTTGGCCACTTGCAGCGACGATCCGGTACCATAGGGGGTGATGCGGAAGGAACCGCCATTAGCGATAGCGTAGCCTTCTACCGTTACCTGCTGCCAGCTGGTGCCGATAGTTTACCGTCTTGCCGGCAAACAGCCCATAAGGGTGAGCATCATAGCGCGTCCAGAAGCGAACCAGGATCTGCTTGTCCGCTTTCAGCCAGACCGAGGCACGGTACTTCCGGCCTTTGACAAATGAGTAGCCTTGAATCAAGTCGCAACCGGAGCGTAGGGCTCGGCTAGTGACTTTAAAGCGTTGGGAAGAGGCGCCACCGTGAACGTAATCAGCCCGGGTTTCGCGGGCTATTTCGTATTGCGGAGCCGATTCGCCTCGGTTAGCGTCGTGCCAGGCATTGATTCGCCAACTGGTGGCAGTTCCCGTGTAGCTGCCTTCCAGACCGGGATTGTTGAGTAGTTGCTGGGCGTTGGCCGGTAACGCGAGAACTGCACATAGAATTACCAACAGCCGGAAGCCTAAACCCGCTGTTTGCTTAAAGGAACAGAAGCGAAAAACTTTTTTCATAATCTGATTGAAGAAAATGGTCAGGCTTTGAGAGCCATGCTGATTTTTACGTTTTTAAATAGTTTTATTGCAATCAGGAGTTTAAGGATTTACCCGGAATTGCAGTTGGTTGAGTAAAGGTTAGGCAACAAGAGCCGGATGATAAAGTATTTGTGCAGAAGCAAAGCCGCGCCAGTACTGTATTCAGGTAGACTTCAGGATAATCAATCTTTAATTTTGCGTGATGACTGGCATTGGCTATTCTACTCCGCAGGCGTGAGCTTGAAAAGTCAGCAGCAATCTCCCTACTGGTTGGAGGATTGCTGCTGACCGGGCTTCCCTAGCGGGCAATGAGCAGTTTCTGGTTGAGTCGCCTCCCCTGGACCGTAACTGTCTGTACTACGTACATTCCGTTAGCCAAGCCGTTCGTCGCCAGCGTTATCCGCCGGCTCTTCAGATTTTCCCTGCTCAGGCTAGTGCGGCCCAGGCCGTTAACCAGTTTTACACTCCTTATTTCCTCGGGGCTTTCCAGGGTTACTTCGCTTTGGGCCGGGTTAGGATAAACTGTAAGCTGGAGTTCTGCCGCTTTCTGCTCGGCACTCTTGCGGGCTGCGGAACTGAGTTTGACGAACTTCCAGCGCTGATTGGGTTGGTTGTTATCGGTGTATACCAGCACGTCCGGTCCCGTGGTCTGGAACACATCCAGGCGGCTGCCCAGCGAAGACTGCGGTTCCAGCTCGAAGATGCCGTTAGCGGCATCCACCGGGTAGAGCTTCCAGTTCTGGGAAGCTGTGTTTACGGCCGTAGTAATGGTTACGCCATTGGCGGCGTCCAATCGTTTGCCTGCCTGCGACTGGGGTTCGAACTTGTAGATGTTATTGGGCGTGTCCAGGCTGATAACTTTCCAGCGCTGTGGATTCAGATTGTTGGAGGTGTATATCTGCACGTTGGGGCCACTGCCCCCGGCTCCGTCTAACCGCTGGCTAGTGGAGGATTGGGGACCCAGTGCCTAGATAGCTCATGCTTGCAGGGGAGAGGGGGGGGAGGGGCGGCGCGTGGAGGCGGGTGGGTCGGGCT
>JAUJON010000378.1 GCA_030447595.1 Thermosynechococcaceae cyanobacterium YX3bin19 | reverse complement strand
TCGAATTAACAAGCACGCCCACAATCGCATCAGCTGTGCCAACGAGTACACCTACTCAAACAGCGATTATAAGCGTGTCACCAGTTCCGGCGAACACTTCTACGCCGGAAACAGGACGGCAAGCGGTAGCTGGTGCGACTGAGGAAGAAGAGAATCAACCCCAGGAGTTACCAAATACAGGGAGGAGTGATGCTGGGTCCACGTTTCGCTATGGATCTTGGCAGTTTTTCTCATAGTATTGGGACTCGCTATCCGGTCACGGCGCGCTCACCGGAAATAGACGGCGGAACTAGCTAGTGCACGCGACGTGGAAGGTGGTAGCAGTCCTTGGACTGTTCTCAAATACCAGATCAAGGCGCAAAGAGTTTTCTTAGCAGGGCAATGGTAGTAGCGAATTTCTGGGGAAATTAACTGGCAAACAGGACGCACCTGGACAATGAGTTCTGACGCTGAAGCTTATTCGCGTTGCCCAGGTGCGTTTGATCCCCATAGCGTATCAGCTGCCTGTCCTTCACCTTCTCACGCCAAGCGCCGTGCTCCCCCTGCAGGGCAATCGCATCTAAAAGGAGGGAGGGTGGACAGGGCTGCGATACTCATGGAAACTGAAGCGTATTCCCTGGAGTCCACCTATGTCTTCCGACCCAGCGGCTACCATTCGTGCCCATTTTGGCACTGTTCGTGATCCTCGCGTTGAGCGGACCAAAGACCATCACCTCCTTGACATCATTACCATTGCGCTCTGTGCCATTATTTGCGGCGCAGATAGTTGGGTGGAGGTCGAGGAATTCGGCAATGCCAAACTGGGATGGTTCCGTAGCTTTCTGGGGTTGCCGCACGGCATTCCGTCGCATGACACCTTTGGACGCGTGTTTGCTCGCTTGGAACCCGACCAATTTCAAGCCTGTTTCCTGACCTGGGTCCAATCGGTTGCGGCTGTGACGGAACGTGAAGTCGTCGCACTGGACGGCAAAACGCTGCGACGTTCGCACGATGGAACGCTTGGCAAAGCCGCCATTCACATGGTGAGTGCCTGGGCAGCAACCAACCGACTGGTACTCGGACAAGTCAAAGTCGATGACAAGTCGAATGAAATCACCGCCATCCCAACCCTCTTGCAGCTGCTGGCACTCCATGGCTGTATCGTGACCATTGACGCCATGGGCTGTCAAACAGCGATTGCTCAGCAGATTGTTGCGCAGGAGGCGGACTACGTGCTCGCCCTCAAAGGCAATCAGGGGACGCTCCATCGTGATGTACAGAGCATGTTCGAAGAGGCACACGCAACGCAGTTTCAGGAGATTGCGCATGACTTCCAGGAAACACTGGATAAGGACCATGGTCGGTTGGAAATCCGACGGCATTGGCTCATTACCGCTAGCGACTATATCGAGTATCTCAACCCGCAGGGTGCCTGGAAGGGACTTCAGGGCATTGGAAAGGTCGAAGCAGAACGACAGATCGGGGGGACGGTCAGCCGGGAAACGCGCTACTACATTACAACGTTGACCAGGATTGCAGAATTTAGCCACGCGGTACGGACCCATTGGGGGATCGAAAATAGTGTGCATTGGGTGTTAGACGTGGCATTCCGGGAAGATGACAGTCGCGTCCGTAAGGATCATGCACCCGCCAATTTCGCTGTCCTGCGCCATGTTGCCCTCAATCTCCTCAAACGTGAGACCAGCGCAACATGCGGCATCAAGGCCAAACGCCTCAAAGCGGGCTGGAGCGAAGAGTATCTCCGTAAGGTTTTGCTTGGATAAGATGCGATTGCCCTGGGGGTGCAATCAGGCTTGACTTGTGAAATCTGACACAGATGCAATGGCGCCGCTGCCGGTAGGTTCGGTCCATGTGCATCTGTTTTTATTTGACCGTAGAATAGTATGGACGTTTTCGATAAGCATCACTATCCAACATATTATTGCCAGTCGTGGCCAATTCTGATGGCTATGCAGCCACTGCCCGGCGGAGGGCCACCTAGGAGGCCGCTATGAGTACTCGCTGGTACGAACATCAAGCGCGAGAAGATTTTGCGCGTGCTCGACGCAAGGCGTTCTTTCAGTCGATTGGTGACTTGCTTGCCCGCCGGCCGCGCGACCTGGTTCCTTTTGAAGAAGTGCGTGCCCGGTTAAATATTCGTGGTAGCGCTTATCGTGGCTTGCAACAAGTTCCGCTTTCA
>JAUJON010000377.1 GCA_030447595.1 Thermosynechococcaceae cyanobacterium YX3bin19 | reverse complement strand
AGCAGTAAAAAAAGATTCAGCCAAACAAAATTGGGAAATCGCATAAGAAACTCTATCACACTGCTGTCCAAATTAGCAAAAGCTCTAATCGGCACCGAAGAAACAGCTAAAACGCGAATTTCACATGGGTTTTCTGGAGTTTGCGCTGCTCTACGGCAGGTGACGCACAGGCAAGATGAGTCCGTGATGGCCCGGCTATATCCGGCTCGGTTCCGAACTACCTGCTGAAAAGCCCTATTTTTCAGGCATTTTCGAACTTTACTAATTTGGACAGCAGTGATCCAGAATAATAATTGCCTTGAGGGCGGTCGCAAGCAGCACAATAAGTCTTATACTGGAGTTCCCCCTGAAATGCGGACAATTAGTTAAGGAGGAATTGCTCGTAGTCGTGTGGGCTGGAGTAGCTCAAAGCTGAATGTCTTCGCTTTCGATTGTAGAAGACTTCCATGTAGTGAAACAAGCTGGCTTTGGCCTGCTCGTGTGTCACATAGTATTCTCGATGCACCTCCTCCTTTTTCAGGGTGGCAAAGAAACTCTCCACCACCGCATTGTCCCAACAGTTCCCGCGGCGGCTCATGCTACATACGATGCCTCGTTCTTGCAGCCGCTCCTGATAGTCATGCGCCGCATACTGGCTGCCCCGGTCGCTGTGAAAGAGCAAGGCTTCTGGAACTTCTGCGCAGAAGCGGCGGCCAAGGGCCATCTCCAGTGCCTCATGCACCAATGTCTGTTCCAAACTGTCTTTCATACTCCAGCCGATGACCTTGCGGCTCTTCAAGTCCAAAACCACCGCCACATATAACCAACCTTGAGCCGTGGGCACGTAAGTGATGTCGCCGGCCCAGGCTCGATTGAGACCAGCCACCACTTCCACCTGATACTCGCGGTTGAGCAGGTTCTGGGCAATGGGAAAAGCATGACAAGAATCCGTGGTCGCCACGAACTTGCGAGCTTTGCGCACCACCAGATTTTGCTCTTGCATCAACTGAGCCACACGTTTTTGGCTGCACGGGATGCCCAGAGCCTGTAAGTCTTGGTGAATGCGAGGACTGCCATAGCGTCCTTTGCTTTGCTCGAAAAGCTCACCAATCTGAGCCATTAACTGCTGCTTTTGCACCGCACGCTGGCTCAGCGGTCGCTTTTGCCACTGATAAAACGCACTGGAGGACACGCCCAGCAGGCGAAACAGCAGAGTCATACGGAACTGACCTTGATGCTGCTGAATGAATTGATAACGCATCTTTCTCGTTACGGGCCCACTTGCGAGAAGATGCTGATGGCTTTTTTTAGGATTTCCCGCTCTTGACGCAGAACTTCATTCTCGCGCCTCAAGCGGGCCAGTTCTTCGTCCTGAGGATAGCCTTGGCCAGGAAAGGCACGTTCTCCATTGTGCTCCGCTTCTTTCTTCCAGCGGCTCACCAGATTGTCATTGAGACCCAGGTCTCGTGCCACTTGGGCTATGCTCAAGCCACCTTCGGTGACCAGACGCACGGCTTCGCGTTTAAACTCACTGCTATATTGCTTACGGCTGATGGCTTTGTGTTGAATTCCCATATTTGCTCCTGTAGACAGTCTCTCTTATTCAACTGTCCACATTAGACGGGGAACTCCACATGTTCATGCCGCAGCTGTAGGCGTACTCGCCGGCTTCTTTAGGTGTGACGGTAACCGACACCTTTATCATTGAGCGGCAGGAGCTTGCGGGTCTTGAAGTCGGAGAGCACCACCTCTTCCAGGCAGGAAGACGAGTCGGTGCGGATGAAGGTGAGGGTGACGGGACGGCCCTTCGCCACGGTGATCACCTCGGGGCGGTAGCCGCCGTCCACCGTAATGTCCGCTTCCTCACCCACCTCTACCGCTTCCTCTTTCTTCATGAGGAAGAACCAGTAGACGAAGGCGATCTGCAGGAACAGGCCGGCCGTGCCCATCGACAGGAAGCGCATCGGCGGCCGCGCGGGCTCGGCCCCCCGGGCGCGGTCGACCGACCAGTAAGCGCCCAGGGGCAAGAACAGGCCCCAGAAGAGCAACAGGCGGAGGAGGGCATCGCCGGCGTTGAGCACGAAGGGGTTGCGCCACTGGAGCGAGAGCACCATCACCCAGACGACGGCGACCATCGGCCGCGTCCGGTAGCCGACCAGCATCGCCAGCGCCGCGAGCGCGGTGACGCCGAACAGCAGGCC
>JAUJON010000376.1 GCA_030447595.1 Thermosynechococcaceae cyanobacterium YX3bin19 | reverse complement strand
AGTGCGGGGGTGTGCCCTCTTCCGACGTCCTGCCTCGCTGAACCAGATTGTGTTGTATGACACGCCGGAAATTTCCTCTAGCTCACGTAAGGACAGAATCCTCGCATCTCTCAGTTTGCGTAGCTTCGTAGGGTCAACCTCCACGTCGGGCAGGATAACAACAAAGATATTACCACATATAGTTAGACAATAGTTAGACAACATGTTAAACAATAGATATGTACAAAGGAGGAGAATTGAAGCTTCACGAGCAACCCGTATCGGGACAGAAGAACAAGTTCGTTGTTACGGAAGAGGAGGTTTACTTCCTTCCGGTTGCATCCGGTGATGTCCCTAGATTCGTGGATATCCTGGCGGAGGTCTTTGACCTAGATGATGCTGAAGTGGTGGAAGTATTGGACGATAAGTTCGATAGTGGGAGGCTCATCTTGGGTTACCTTGAAGCGGACGGAGGGCTAGATATCCATGTCCCGCTGGAACAGAGCGAATACGTGAACAAGAGGTTGAAAGAGGTCTTGGGTGGTTGAGTCACCGTATCTCAGGATGCTGAAGAACAAGCTCGTTCCCCTAAATCCTTTGTATCTTCATGAATTAGAGGTTCTCAGGACAATGCTCAGGCAAGAGGATTATCAAGGGGATAGTGGCTGGGGTGGATCTTGGACGAAGGAACGCTTTCAGAACCTGAAAGAGAAGCACCCAGAAGCTCTTATGGTCTTTGAGACGGAGTTACGGCTTGAGAAGGAGAGCGAGCGGCATAGGAACGAGACCTTCCAAAGATTGATGCCTTCGCCTTACATTGAGAGGCAGAGCAGGGAGTTGCCCGACTCTGAAGACAAAGAGAAGCGTCTGAGGAAGCTACGAGACCTCAAGTGGCTCATGATCGCTTCCAGGTTGGGGAATGTGGGATATGGAGGCGGCATTGCCTTGGGAAATTTCAGGAACGGCTACCCAGAAGCTTACAAATCTTTCAAGGACGAATTGGGGCAATGAGCCGTTAGGCCGCTAAACCTTTCTGACGGATGAGACAATAAAACATATTGATCGAGCAGGAAGCGTTATGCGGAAGCATTCGCCAGTGGACGGTGCGAAACCAACACGTCGGTCTTGCGTATATTGAGGTCGGAGATAGGAGCATCGGAGAAGGGGATAGTGGAGTCTAGGATAGAAGCGTTGGTGGAGAACATCGCCATGGCCGTGATGCAGGCAGACCACTTGGCCGCAGATGCGCTGGAGTACGGGGTGCTTGCCGAAACACTCGCTTACGCTCTGCACCAGATTCCCAGACCGAGAGTTGCCACTACTCGCTGGGGTTGTTCCGCACCTGATCGGCTTGCGAAGGTAGGAGTAACGGACGTTTTTCTGCCTGCGTGGCCTCAGAAACTGCAAGATCTCGTAACGCTTGGTTGAGGGTGGTCTACACTAGCATCCGAGCGAGGCAAGGGGTTCTAGGAGAATGTTTCAGAGATGACTCAGCAAGACGACAGACGTCGACCCCCACTTTATTGGTTCAAGCACAAACACGTCGAGGACATGCCGTTGCCTTTCCCTACCGTATCCGGGGTGAGACCGTTCTGCTTTTTCCGGTCAAGTGAATACGCAAGGGAGTTCTTGCACCAATGGGTACCGCTGGACGGCATAATGAACCCTTGGACGGGTGATCGCTTGCCTAGGGATGTGTGGATTATAGATGGCGACGATAATGCAGATCGGCTGCTTGCAAAGTGCGACGAAGCCTCCCAGGAAGGCTACGAAGGCTTTCTTGTTGACCCGCCGGTAACCAGTTTGCAGGGCCTTGGTACCGTCCTACCCCTGACCTTCACAGATATAAAGAGCAAGATCGAAGAAGGGACGACCTGACAATAATAGGAGTGGTTCATCCAGGCTGTCAGCGGGGTCGAAGGCGTTTGATTCTTTTGAGCCACCGAAAGCCCATTGACCAAGCTGGCGGGATGAGCGAAGAGGGCGAAGGTTTTTTATACCCTCGCCCCCACTCAGTGCCTGCTCAGTCTCTCCCTAGTCGGGGGTCTCGGTCAAGGCTTCCGTAGAGTTCATCCAGCAGTTCCCTCATCTCGCTCATGGCTTCCAGGCCGCTAAGCAACCCGCTGTCGATGAATAATCCTCTGTCGATGACTGCCTGCATTCGACCTACCTCCTTTCATGGACCTTTCCTACTACCAATTG
>JAUJON010000375.1 GCA_030447595.1 Thermosynechococcaceae cyanobacterium YX3bin19 | reverse complement strand
TGCGTCATCCAACACAATATCAACCTTACGTCTCGGTTCGCAGATTGGTATCAGCTGCGACAGAACAAGTACCTGAACAACGTGATTGAACAAGACCATAGATTTCTCCAGCGAGTGATTAAACCAGGACTCGGGTTCAAGTCCTTCAACACAGCCAGGAGGACCATCAAGGGCTATGAGGTGATGCACATGCTGAGGAAGGGACAAGTTCTAGGAGTAGCGAAAGGAGACGTGGTGGCTCAACTAAACTTCATGGCTCAAATTTTCGGAGTGGCTGCCTGAGTCAACAGCTAGATGAGGAGATTTAGTGTCGTGTCTGATTTTTGCAACAGAGCCGAAACGGGGATTAAGAAGGATTGCCTGTTCTTTCTCAAATTGTTTTTGCGACACAACCACTTACCCTACCATTGACCAGTTTTTGCGACACAACCGTATTTGGAACACTCAGGTGAAGAGCAACCTAACATTGCGTTGGAGCGGCGAAAAAAGCCTTCTTCTTCGTTTCACGTTGGTCGATTGCCGCTCAACTATGCCGTTATGCCTCAAGAAAGGAAATATGTAACTTTGAGGATAGTAAGTGTAAGTGGAGGGGAAATCTGTGATCGGAAGAGATCAGGTGAAGAAGGTACTGACGAGGTTACTAAATGGTGGCCTTATCGGTTTTGTTGCAAAAACCAAGGTTTCTGGTAGGGTAGGAGATTCTTGTCTATTGAGTCTCTCCTCCATGGCTAAGAATCTATCTCAAAACGTTGACCTAATTCAGAAATACTACCCCAACTTAGCTGTGTGACTCAGATACAGGTGTTAATCCTGCAACCAATGCTTGTGTCAACGCTTGTGCAATTGAGCCATCCGAATCAAGCTTTGGGTTGAAAATCGTGATATCAATACCGATTGCTTTGGGTGACGCTATCAGCACTTGCAGCACATCTGTTAATTGGGCAAAACTCAAGCCATCCGGTACACGATAATCAACCGCAGGCATAATATCATCGTTCAATACATCAACGTCAAGATGAATCCAGAATCCATCGAGTGACTTGCTTAGCAATTGCTCTAGCAAGGTGCTTACCGCTTTTTTTACTCCAATCTGTCGGATCGAGGCTAAATCGTGGGCAGCAATTTGAGATATGATTCGCACGTCCTGACTGCCCTCATGCTGGGCAATTTCTGCATCTCGATCGCCAAATAAAATCACATCTTCTTCGCAAACCAGAGGTTTGAGTCCATCAATATTAGTGAGTCGTTCTGGACCGTACCCCGTGACAATTGCCAAATCCATTGATGAGGCTTCTGCAATTTCTGCGGCGGCTTCGGGTTGGTAAAAATCAGCGTGACCATCAATGAAGAATAATCCATAACGACCAAGCCGACGCAATGCCAGCATATTACCAATTAAAATGCTACAGTCACCGCCTAATACAATCGGAAAACGATTCGATTGCACAACTGATTCCACAACCTCAGCCAGCGAGCGTGAGTAAGTTTCGATTTCAGCCAAATTGAGAACTTGCGTTTGTGGATCGCGTTGCGAATTAAATGCTGGCGGAGTAACATAACCTTCGTAATGGGCATTTAACTGCTGATGAAATCCTGCGTTGCGGAGTGAGTAAGGCAGCAATTCAACCCCCGATGGCTTCAGACCTAAAATAGAAGGCGCTTCAATGATTGAGAAATTGGACAATCGATTCATCTTCATACTCCTTCAATGATGTTGAGTTGACAACAAATTACGTTCATCAGATTGAGATTGACGCTGGTATTGAGCAATTCTTGCAATAGCTCCGACGACAAGCAGCATGCCCAACCCTTGTAGTAAGGAGAGTCGTTCACCCAGAAACAAATAAGCACCACCCACACCAAATATCGGAATCAGCGATAGAAACTGAGCCGCAATGCTCACTCTAATCGTTTTAATTGCCTGCAAATACAGCCAAAACGCCAGGGCGTACTGAATAATGCCTGATACAACTATAAGTGCCAAAATATCAGGATTGATAGCCGTTAACGTCTTAACGTTTATCTGTGTAAAACTGATCCACACTAACGTGACCCCAATTAAACCGAAGCTTTGCTGAATTGCAGCCAGCAACAACGCATTAACAATGCGAACTCTAGCTTGTGATAGCACGGCATATAAAGCTCCAGAAAATGTGCCGACTACAAGCAAAAGATCGCCTA
>JAUJON010000374.1 GCA_030447595.1 Thermosynechococcaceae cyanobacterium YX3bin19 | reverse complement strand
ACCGTTCTGATTTTGCTACCTTTTCTACTCACCAAATGGATAAAGTCGAGCTTACAAAAGGCATTGCTCTCACCGAACTCCTCGCGCACTTTGTTGATAATGTCATCCGCGTGGCTGTCATCCTTAGCAAAAATCAGCGTCTTGGGTACTTCCTGCCGGTTGGGAAATATTTCCGGCAGCTTGTCTCGAAAGGCCCGAATTACATTGCGGATCTGGCTTTCGTTCACCACGTCTCGGTCTAGTTGCTGGCTGGAGTAGGTGAGATTTTCATCCAACTGCTGCCATCGCTTGTCGCGGGTGAGCTTGTCCCGTTTCTCAACATACTCCTTGGCAACGAGCTGACTGCCACTCTTTGTGATCTCTGTTTCGATGGTATACACGTCATAACCGACATTCACTCCATCGAGGACTGCCTGCTCGTGGGTATATTCACTCACCACATTCTCGTTAAAGAATCCGAAAGTTCGTTGGTCTGGGGTTGCCGTCAGTCCAATCAAGAAGGCATCAAAGTAGTCAAGTACTTGCTGCCAAACGTTGTAAATCGAGCGATGGCACTCGTCGATGACGATGAAGTCAAAGAACTCGATAGGTAGCTTGGGACTGTAGACGACTGGCATCGGGGCTTTCGGCTGCACCCGTTCGTTCGGGTTACTTTCCTCCGCCTTTTCATCTAGCTCTTCTCCTTTGAGGATGGAGTAGAGGCGCTGGATGGTGGAGATGCAGACCTGGTTATCGCTGGCAATATAGCTCGACTTCAGCCGCTGTACTGCGTAGAGTTCGGTGAACTTGCGGTTATCGTCATTGGGTGTATAAGACATGAACTCTTGTTCTGCCTGTTCGCCCAGGTTCTTGGTATCTACTAAAAACAAAACACGCTGAGCCTTAGCAAACTTCAGCAGCCGGTAGATGAAGGTAATAGCAGTGAACGTTTTCCCGCTGCCGGTTGCCATCTGGATCAGGGCGCGGGGACGGCTGGCCTTGAAGGACTTCTCCAAATTAGTAATGGCGCGGATTTGGCAGTCCCGCAGTCCTTGTGTAGGGAGAGCAGGAATATCTAGTAAGCGTGCCCTGAGAGATTTGTGCTGCTTCAACCAGGTTTGCAGCGTTTCTGGGCGGTGGAAGCAGAAAACTGGGTGAGAGCGAGGTTTAGGGTCGCGGCGATCAGTGAAGCGGGTGAGGACCCCAGTACTCTCATAGACAAATGGTAAAGGCTGGTTCTGAATGTACTTCAGCTTGCTGTCGGCGTATTCACTAGACTGTTCCTCAACCACGGTCAGGCGGTGACCTTCTTCTTCCCGTTTGGCTTCAATCACACCAATCGGCTGGCGATCCACAAACAAAACGTAGTCGGCAGGTCCAACGTCTGTCTGGTATTCTCGAACTGCAACACCCAGCCCGGCAGTCCAATCAATTTTGTTCTTAGGCTGGACGATCCAACCTGCTCGATTCAGCAGTTTATCGATGCGATCGCGGGCCTTCTGTTCTGGATTTTGATTTGCTGATGTCATAGCTGGTTGATAGGCGAATACTTAGAGATCCTGACCAGCAATCCGAAAGTTCCCAGCCCTTAAACGCTAGCTGCACCAGCACAAAGCTTGTCTTAACAGAACAGAAATGTGAGGCGTTCGTCTAACTCAAAAAATTGCTTGAGCCATTTGGAATTGAGTAGTTTTGAGCTGGCGGCAGGGGTGCCTATCAACACCAGCCTAATGGGGTAGCGTGTGAGGTAGGCAAAATGAACATACCACTGCACTTAGGTGCTTAACTGTATCTCTAAAAATACTAGCAGCTGCCTCCAGAGGATGCTTTACATGAATCGGAGCGGCGGGATTCGAACCCACGACCCCCACTACCCCAAAGTGGTGCGCTACCAAGCTGCGCTACGTCCCGGTTCGAGCCTCAATCGTAACATAATGCGTGAGGCCGGACAAAGACACGATCAATAGACCTGAAGCAGTTGAGCCGCTTGCACTAATTCTGGAACTACCGTTGCGGGCCACAGTCCCTCACCTCGACGGCCACTGAGTAAAATGAACCCAACTGTATAGGAGAGAGGGAAGCCACGTACCTCCATCCACAGAAGATTACTAGCGGCTTCACAGGTGATTGTTTCTTCATCCATAAGTTCACTTTCCATCTGTGCCATTGTTTCAAATAAGCGATTCAGGAGTTGGCAAAAGTC
>JAUJON010000373.1 GCA_030447595.1 Thermosynechococcaceae cyanobacterium YX3bin19 | reverse complement strand
ATTATCTACATACTCCTTGCAGTCATGAACCCCTGCCCAACGTTGGCGTGCCTTCGCCGCTTGCCCGATGTACAATAGCAGTGGAACTTGATCATCAAAGACAAAGTAAATGACGGGCTCATCCGCATGGCGGCTGTTCGGCCAGGTGTAAAACTGGAAACTAGAGCCCGTTAGGCTGAACGGGTCAATTGGCTCTGGGTCGGCGTGGTTGCTGGGAAGAGTGAACAATGTACCCTGAATAGCAGAGCTAGTTCTAACCTGCTGCTGATAATTGTGGATTGCTTGTTTCCACTGCTGCAATCGCTCTACACTCAGCTTAAGCTGTGGCTCAAGGCTGCGCAATCGCCAGCTTGAGTACTGGTTGGGCTGGGGCAGGAATGATAACTGAGAATCGTCAGGATTCATGGTACTGAAGTTAAAAGCAATATCTTTATCGTGCCACCTCAAAAGTTATTGCAAAACAGGGCAGCTCCTTAGTGAATTTGCAAGCGAGTACAGAGCTAGTGGGCCACAAGACGATGATCTTCGACCTCTGAGGGTGGATAGAGTCGCTAGCTCAGAAGCAACGACAGCGGCAATCTGGTGCTCCTTCTGCTGAAACGGCAATAGTCTCCTCTTGAGGTGATGCTATATCTGGCATATCGCCTTAGCATAAAACCCTAGTCGCTATAAAGTAGAAAAACTATGCCAGAACGTATATTGCAACATGAGATGCCTTACCGAGTTTTCGGCAGTACAGGAGAGAAAGTCTCAGCAATCGGAGTCGGAGGCTGGCACCTTGGGCTGAGCGCCGTTGATGAGCAACTGAGCATCCGCATTGTTCGCACGGCAATTGATCGTGGCATCAACTTCATGGATAACTCCTGGGATTACAACAACGGTACCAGCGAGACTCGGATGGGCAAAGCCCTCCAAGGTGGCTACCGCGACAAAGCATTCCTGATGACCAAAATCGACGGCCGCTCGAAAAAGCTAGCAATGAGCCAACTGGAAGAATCACTCCGGCGGCTGCAAGTCGACTGCATCGACCTAGTTCAGCATCATGAGATTCTGCGCCATGAAGACCCCCATCGCATTTTTGCCGAAGAAGGAGCCAATGCTGCACTTGTAGAAGCCCGTGAAGCCGGGAAACTGCGCTACATTGGCTTTACAGGGCATAAGGACCCGCAGGTTCATCTGCACATGCTCGAAGTAGCGGCGGCTCATGGGTTCAAGTTTGATGCAGTGCAGATGCCACTCAACGTAATGGATGCTCACTACCGCAGCTTCGAGAAGCTAGTTATGCCAGAACTAGTTAGGCATAACATTGGCATCCTCGGCATGAAGAGCATGGCGAATGGGATTCTCCTGAAGTCGAACACAGTGACTGCCCTTGAGTGCCTGCATTACGCGCTTAATCTGCCCACATCAGTCGTCATCACGGGGATCGACAGCATGGAAGTTCTTGACCAAGCCTTTGAGGCAGCGAGAACATTCCGCCCAATGAGTGACCAGCAGATTACGCAATTGATCTCGAAAACTGCGCAGGCGGCATCATGTGGAGAGTTTGAGCCATTTAAGACCACCTCGATCTTTGACAGCACTGCCCAGAACCCACAGTGGTTGGGAGAGGAACCACAGCGTGTGCAGCAACTGATGCCTCAATAGCTAGCTCATCTGGAGAATCCTCTTTAACTAAGCACAGCACAGCCCTAAGTCGATTAGCCGCTCGGCAAGAAAAGCGAGTTTGAGCTTAGAGCGTTACAAGCCTTTTCCTCTAGCTGGGATAGCTTTTCTAATAGCAGTGGCTCTTACACCTAGTTGATCATCTGGTACTTAAGCAGCACTTGCATCAGGAGCATATCGGGTTTATGGATCTAGGGCGCTGTGAAATATTCCGCAGCCAAGCTCAGCCAGTTGCAGCCCTAGGAGTGGGAAGACTCGTTTGAGTTATTGTTGTGCTCACTAGAGGGCTGTTTTGGGAGCTATGTGGGGAAAGCTAGCAAACCAGGTTCTGATCAGGAAGTGCTCCCTTAGATTCATCGATGGACAACATCATTCCTCTGTTTAGAACTGACAGTACAAGCCAAGTCATAGGAGTAAGTAAGGGGAATGTGCAAGCCCAACTGAACTTCCTGGCCCAAGTATTGAGTGCGACTGCCCAAGCTAGGTGATTACTCAGAAGCTTTTGTGACTTCTCCAG
>JAUJON010000029.1:24494-29177 GCA_030447595.1 Thermosynechococcaceae cyanobacterium YX3bin19 | reverse complement strand
AAGGCTCCTAGAGTTTTGCCGACACCTTGGGTGCAGGGGAGGGTGGGGAGGTTCTGGTCCGCACAACGGAAGCGATCACTCTCAGGGATGGTTCGCGGATTACAGCCGATGTCCTAGGCTCAGGACCTGGGGGAGACTTGACCCTTAACACCGGGCGCTTGACTGTCCAGGACGGGGCACGGGTATCAGCCACTACTTTCGGCACTGGAGCTGGTGGGACGTTGAGTGTGACCGCTGATGTGGTTGAGGTGATTGGAGAATCAACCGATGGCTGGTTTCCCAGTGCCTTGTTTACTCAGACGATGGGTGATGGGGATGCGGGTAGTTTGACCATTGACACTAGGCGGTTGACGGTCCAGGATGGGGCACAGGTATTAGCTGGTACTCGTGGCACGGGCCAGGGAGGGGCTTTAGCAGTGAACGCTTCCGAGTCAGTGGAACTAATTGGAGAGTCGGTAAATGGTCAGAATGCTAGCGGCTTGTTCAATCAGACTAGTGGTGCCGGTGATACCGGAGACTTGACAATTGCCGCCGAGCGGTTGACGGTCCAGGACGGGGCATCGGTATCAACTACTACTTCATCTGCGGGTCAGGGAGGGGCTGTGACCGTGATTGCCTCTGAGTCCGTGGAACTGACTGGAACAAGAGCTGATGGTCTACGTGGCAGCATTTTAACTACTTCAGCCAACATAGGTTCCACAGGTGATGCGGGGAATTTAACTCTGGAAACTCAGCGGCTAATCATTCGAGATGGGTCACGGATACAAACAGGGACATTTAGCAGAGGGCGGGGGGGCGCCTTGACGGTGAGCGCCATCGAGTCAGTGGAACTAAGCGGCACCTCAGTAGATAGTCAGCTTGCCAGCGGCATAATTACTTCAGTCCAGCAAGGAGCCACAGGTGCTGGGGGCAATTTAACCTTGGACACTCGGCGGCTAATCATTCGGGATGGAGCAGCAGTATCTACTGGTACCCTTGGTGAAGGGGCATCAGGTCCCTTAGCGGTAAATGCCTCAGAGACGGTGAAACTGATTGGCACCTCAGTCGATGGTCAGAGTGTCAGTCGCTTGTCGGCTCGAACCTTAGGTACCGGCGATGCTGGAGACTTAACAGTTACCACTGGGCAGTTGAGTGTTCAAGATGGGGCTGGAGTAATTGTGAGCAGTGAAGGAGCAGGGGATGCGGGTAACCTAGACGTTGCGGCTCGCTCTATCCGTCTGGACAAAGAGGCATTCCTCAGTTCTAACACCGCAGCGGGGCAGGGCAATATCTTTCTGGACTCTCAGGACTTGGTGTTGCGTCGCGGCAGCAATATCACCACTAACGCGACTGGTACAGCAACTGGTGGCAATATCAGCATTGACACCGACATCCTTGCCGCCCTGGAAAATAGTGACATCAGTGCCAATGCTTTAGAGGGTCCTGGAGGCCAGATCACCATAAATGCTCAAGGTATCTTTGGTACAGAATTCCGTGACCGATGGACTTCAGAAAGTGATATCACTGCCACTTCTGAGCTAGGACCTGAGTTCAGTGGCGCTGTAGAACTTAATACACCAGATATCGACCCCAGCGAAGGGGTAGTCAACTTGCCAGAGGAAGTGGTTGATGTCAGCGAGTTGGTGGCCCAAAGGTGTCCAGCAGGTGGCGGTGACGTGGCAAGAGAGTCAAGTGAATTTGTTGTCACAGGGCGTGGTGGCTTGCCGCCCAGCCCCAGTGACCTCCTCAGCAGTGATGCCGTACTAGCTGATTGGATCACGCTCAACCCTGAGTTGGAGGAGAGTCGTTCTGGTCCAACTCCTGCCACGAATCCGACTAACCAGACTCCGGCACCGCTGGTGGAAGCTCAAGGCTGGGTGAAAAATTCCAAGGGGCAGGTGGCTCTCACAGCCCAGGCACCAATGGCGACTTCCCGCAGTCCTGGGCTTACCCCACCCTCCTGTGATGGATCTTAAGCAGTCCCCTCATTTCTACTTGTGTCAACTGCTTTTCCAGATGGCTTTGGGGGTGGCAGTCAGCAGCATGACGGCTTGGCCTTTAAGGGCGCAGACTCTGAATTTTGTTCAAGTGTCCAGCTCTATTGCTCAAACTCCTACTACACCGCCTCCTCAAGATGTACTACCAATTCCAGACCCAACACTTCCAGCACCGACGCCACCCTCCCAGCTACCCCCTCTAGAAGACTTGCTAGAGCCTCCGTCAACACCAACACCTCAACAAGAGCTTCCCGATACAGTTCCTGGTACAGTCACGGTCGAACGCTTTGAGGTGGTTGGCAGTACGGTATTCAGCCCCGAAACCTTAGCCAAAGTTACAGCTCCCTTTACCAATCGGCCTCTTTCATTCGCTGAGTTACTCCAGGTCCGTTCTGCTGTAACCCAGCTTTATATCGATCAAGGGTATGTCACGTCGGGAGCCTTAATTCCGCCTCAAACCCTTCAGCGAGGCGTCGTCACTATCCAGGTCGTCGAGGGTGACCTGGAGACAATCAATGTAAGCGGCACCAGGCGGCTGAATGATAGCTATGTGCGAAATCGCATAGCTCTAGCTACAGACAAACCCCTAAATGTTCCCCGCCTGCTCGAAGCCCTGCAGTTACTGCAGCTCAATTCTTTGATTCAAAACCTGTCGGCGGAACTAACTGCTGGAGCGCGGCCTGGCACAGGTATACTAGAGATCCGTGTAACGGAAGCACAGTCCTTCCGCCCTCAAGTTGTGGCTAATAATAACCGCTCCCCCAGTGTGGGCAGTTTCCAGCGCGGCATCCAGCTCAATGAAGCCAACTTACTGGGGCTGGGGGATGGCGTGAGTGTCGCTTACCTCAACACGGCGGGCAGCAACGAAGTGAATGCCAGCTACACACTGCCGCTCAACCCCCGCAACGGCACTCTTAGCCTGAACTATGGCACCACGTCGAGCGATGTGATTGAACCCTCGTTCAACACACTAGATATTATTTCTGATTCACGCTACTACGACCTAACACTCCGCCAGCCTTTAGTACAAACTCCCATACAAGAACTCGCCCTGGGTCTGAGCGCTTCTCGACGAGAAAGTGAAGCCTCGTTTTTAGGTGAGGGAACAGGTGGCAGAACTGGCTTTCCTTCGGCTGGAGCCGATGCAGAGGGACGCACCCGCATCTCAGCACTACGGTTCTTTCAAGACTGGACACAGCGAGGCAGTCGAGAGGTATTAGCCTTGCGCTCTCAGTTTAGCCTGGGACTCGATTTATTTAATGCCACTGTCAATGAAACGGAGCCTGATAGCCGCTTTTTTGCCTGGCGGGGGCAGGTACAGTGGGTGCGTCGCTTGGCTCCTGAAACCTTGCTGTTACTACGCTCCGATGTGCAACTGGCAACAACTACGCTCGTGCCGCTGGAGCAGTTTGGACTAGGGGGACAGGAAACTGTCCGGGGCTACCGTCAGGATGCTCTGCTGAGTGATAGTGGTGTGCTTGCCTCCGCAGAAGTTCGCTTACCGCTCTACCGCGATCGCAGCCAAGAAAGTGTTTTACAGCTCACGCCGTTTGTTGATTTTGGCACGACCTGGGATAACTCCGAGGAAGCCAATGCTGGGCTCAACCCTGGCTCCAACACTCTGGTGTCTGTCGGCCTCGGTTTGCGATGGCAACAGGGCGATCAGTTCGCAGCCCGTCTTGATTGGGGTATTCCATTAATCTCTATTGAAAATCCGGGAGCAAGTACATGGCAAGAAAACGGCGTCTACCTTTCTGTGAACTACAACCCCTTCTAAAGCAAGCAAGCCCTGGAACGGTTCTTGCCCTGATGGCTCTGTCTTTAAGCCCAGTATCTCCTGCGATCGCCCAAGCTTCAGAGGTAAATCATCCTATTACCCAAGCCTCATCAGTGCAGCGATCTGCTAGAAACGCCCAACAGCTTGTAAACCAGGGCAGGGAACTTTACGAAGCAGGGCAATTTTCTCAGGCAGCAACAGTCTTGCAGCAGGCGGCTGCAACCTTTAAAGCCCAAGGGGATGAAGTTAGACAAGCCGTGACCCTGAGCAACCTTTCACTAACTTATCAACAGCTTGGTCTCTGGTCTCAGGCAAATCAAGCCATTACAGCTAGTCTGAACCTGTTACAAATTGATCAAAGTGAGAACGTTTCTAAAGGGCGACGGCAACTCCTCGGTCAAGCCCTTGACATTCAGGGACGTCGGCAGTTGGCTCAGGGACAAGCTGAACCAGCCCTAGCAACCTGGAAACAGGCCGCTGCTGTCTATGCCCAGGCGGATGACGAGGTTGGAGCTACCCGCAGCTTAATCAACCAAGCTCAGGCACTGCAAGCTTTAGGGCTTTATCGTCAGGCCACGGCAATGTTAACTCAAGTTAACCAAACGCTGCAAAAGCAACCTGGCTCTCAGCTCAAAGCGGCTGGGCTACGTAACCTAGGCAATGCCCTGCGAGTGGTTGGCGATTTAGATCAGTCCCGCCGGGTCTTGCAGCAAAGTTTGGCGATGGCCCAGCAATCACAGTCTCCCCAAGACACTGGTGCTGCCCTACTCAGTTTAGGCAACACAGCTCAAATTCAGCAGCACACTCAAGCCGCATTAGCCTTCTATCAGCAGGCTGCAACGCTACCCACTTCACCGACCACGAGGGTACAGGCCCGACTGGCCCAACTGGATCTATTACTCGAAAGCAAGCAGTGGCAAGCAGCACAGG
>JAUJON010000029.1:16349-24394 GCA_030447595.1 Thermosynechococcaceae cyanobacterium YX3bin19 | reverse complement strand
CGACTGGCCCAACTGGATCTATTACTCGAAAGCAAGCAGTGGCAAGCAGCACAGGCTTTGTGGCCGCAAATCGAGTCTCAGCTTGCTAGCTTACCCCCCAGTCGCGCAACAGTCTATGCGCGGATTAACTTTGCCCAAAATTTACGCCGCCTGCAGCAGGCTGAATACCCAGATGCTCCTCCAAGGTCAGAGATTGCCCAGATCATGGCGACAGCCATTCAACAGGCTAAAAGCCTGGGAGACCAGCGAGCCCAAGCTTATGCCCTCGGTCATCTCGGTGAGCTGTATGAACAGACTCAGCAGTGGTCTGATGCTAAGAACCTTACCCAGCAAGCTCTCCTGCTAGCCCAAGCGATTAATGCCCCCGACATTGCTTATCAGTGGCAGTGGCAGCTAGGACGCCTGCTCAAAGCCCAAGGAGATAAATCAGGGGCGATCGCTGCCTACACCGAAGCCTTCAAAACTTTACAGTCCCTACGAGGGGACCTGGTTGCCACCAATCCAGACGTGCAGTTTTCCTTTCGCGATCAAGTGGAACCGGTTTATCGGCAATTGGTAGAACTACTGCTTCAATCTGAGGGAGCCTCTGATCCGACTCAACAAAACTTAGTTCAGGCTCGTGTGGTTATTGAATCGCTCCAGGTGGCAGAACTGGCAAACTTCTTCCGGGAAGCCTGTGTGGATACTAATCCAGTGCTAGTTGACAGAATAGTTGACCAGGACGACCCCAAAGCAGCAGTTGTTTATCCAATTATTCTGGAGGATCGCCTAGAGGTGATCCTCAAGCTTCCTCGGCAAAAAAACCTGCGCCATTATACCGTTCGGAATATCCCCCGGAAACAAATCGAAAGGACCTTGGAACAGCTACGACAAAAGCTTACTGAACCAGACGCGATCCAAGCGGTCAGGTCTTTGTCCCAACAGGTTCATGGCTGGCTGATCCAACCTATTGAGGCAGAGTTAGACAGGAGTGGCGTTAAGACATTGGCGTTTGTCCTGGACGGTCCTCTGCGGAATATCCCGATGGCAGCGCTCTACGATGGTCAACAGTACCTGGTGGAGAAGTACGCCGTAGCGCTGAGCCCTGGGCTGCAGCTGGTAGACCCTAACCCTTTGCCTCAAGAACGCCTAAAAGCCCTCACTGCCGGACTGACCAACCCCCCTCCTAAGTTTCAGAACTTTGCGCCCCTCCCTGCAGTCAGGTCTGAGCTGAATCTGATTGAGCAGGCTGGGGTATCTACGAGTACGCTCCTGAATCAGGAGTTTACCAGCAAGAGCCTGGCGCAACAGATCAACTCAGCTCCGTATAACGTGGTTCATCTGGCAACTCACGGCCAGTTTAGTTCCCAGGCCAAGAATACCTTTGTTCTCGCCTCGGATGGTCCGATCAATGTCAACCAGCTAGATAACTTAGTTCAGAGCCGAGATCAAAGCCGACCAGACGCGATCGAACTACTGGTGCTCAGCGCCTGCGAGACAGCGACAGGGGATGATCGAGCTGCCCTAGGGCTTGCTGGGGTGGCGGTACGGGCTGGAGCCCGCAGCACAATGGCTTCTTTATGGCAGATAGATGATCAGTCCACCGCCATTTTTATCGGTGAGTTCTATCGTCAGCTAGCTAATTCTGAAGTGACGAAAGCGGAAGCTTTGCGCCGCGCTCAAATGACGCTTTTGAAGAAGTATCCCAACTACAGCCGTCCTGGTTACTGGGCTCCTTTATGTTTTGTGAAACTGGCTCTGAAGCTTCCGTCTCTCTGCCATAGGTCTCAATCTTCCCTGGAAGCACATTGCAACGATTCGTAACTGTACCAAGCTATCCAGCCCTTGATTTCCACTTATATTCTATAGCTATAGCCACCTTCAGTAGACGCCAGCTTGCTTGAGAACGGCTTCCATCGCATCACAAAATTATCCGATTTGGGTAACAGTTTGCGAATCCGACTTTTCAACCATGCCCAACACTTCTCAATCCGGTTGAGGTCGGGTGAATAGGGCGGCAGGTAGACAAGTTGACACCCTGCGGCTTCAATCAATGGGGCAATCCGACCGCCATGATGAAACGTCGCATTATCCACAATCACCCACTCACCCGGACGCAACACTGGAATCAAGCAGGTTTCTATCCAGAGCTCAAACACACTACGGTTACACGCCCCCTCGACCGTAAAAGGCGCAATCAGTTGACCATCCCGATACCCAGCGATCATATTAATACGTCCCTGCCGCCGACCCGATTTGAGCTCGTAGAAGCGTTCCCCGGCTGGGGAGTACCCATAGCCGTAGTTATCGCGTTCATCCATACCCGATTCATCGACATAGATCAAGTGCGGCGCTTTGGGGTCTTGCAGTTGTGCTAAAAAGTCCGCCCGTTTGGCTTCATCCCGTTGGCAATACCCGTAGGTTTTTTTACGAGTATGCTTAATTTTCCGCAATGCCCTCGAAATTGTCCGCTGACTAATTTCCCCATCCCATAGCTGTGCCATTTCCGCTTGGGTTTTATCCCATGCTCTTTGACAAAGTCCCGAAACTTCTCCCAATTGCTGATTTTGAGGTTCTGTGGAAATACTTGTCTCGGCTTTGGCTTGACATCACCTGTTTCGGCTTTGCGCTGGAACCACAAATTAATCGTGTTGCGACTGATATTAAACAGTTGGCTCGCCTCATTTTTCTTGAGACCGTCCAACTCAATCGCTTGCATTACTTTTCGCCGGAAGTCATCACTGTAGGGTTGAGCCATTGAAATGGGGTAGACGGGTGGGGAACCCTTCTAGTCTACGTCCTAACCTGAATGACTATAGCTATAATTGGCAGGAGTTCACTCAACGACTGTTGCTTTCAAGGAGAAACACTAAGATGACTCAAAACTGGCGGGGGAGTTGGGGCTGGAAACTAGGATTAACTAGTTTTCTAGCAACGGGTGGGGCGATCGCCTCTGGAAATTGCGGCTTAGCCCAGATTAAACCCGATTCTACACTAGGTCCTGAAAGATCTTCTGTTACACCCAACGTTCTTATCAAGGGTCTTCCTAGTGACCAGATTGATGGCGGAGCAAGGCGAGGAGCCAACCTCTTTCACAGTTTTCGAGAATTCAATATTGATCAAGGACGAGGGGCTTATTTCACGAATCCTGCTGGGATTGAGAACATCCTGAGTCGAGTGACGGGAGTTAGCAGCTCTAACATTCTGGGGAAGCTTGGTGTATTAGGCAATGCCAACCTGTTTTTAATTAACCCCAATGGCATCATCTTTGGACCGAACGCTAGTCTAGATATTCGTGGCTCGTTTGCGGCAAGTACGACGAGTAGCTTGAACTTTGCCGATGGTAGTCAGTTTAGTGCCGTTAATCCAGAGGCACCACCACTGCTGACCGTTAATGTTGTCCCTGGCGTACAGTTCGGGAGGAATCAGCCGGGGGAGATTACCAACGCTGGTAATTTGACAGTTGGACAGAATTTAGCCTTATCAGGTGGTACGGTTGTCGGCACTGGACAACTGGCAGCACCAGCAGGTCAAGTCGCAGTCACAGCAGTATCAGGTGATGTGCAAGTGCGGGAGTTGACCGCCCGGTCAGCAATACTGTCGGCCAACAACAACATCACTACAGGTGACATAAATACATCTTCCTTGCTAGAGGATGGTGGAGATATTAGCCTGACTAGTGACAACGGTGCAATTAACACCAGTGCAGGCACTCTGAAATCTAATGCTGCTGACAATGGTAACGACTCTTTTGGTTTCAGTGGCAACGGTGGGAACATCACCCTCAAGGCTTACAACGACATCACCACTGGCAATATATCTACCTTGATAGGATATGGAGGCGTCGGGAATGCTGGCAACATTTCCCTCACCAGTGCAGCAGGAGCAATTGATACCAGTGCGGGCCGTCTAGATACTGGCGCGACATATGGCAATGGTGGGGCAGTCACCCTCAAGGCCGCTGACAGCATTACCACAGGCGAGGTCTGGTCGCATTCCCTAGCTAATGGCAATGGTGGAGCAGTCACCCTCAAGGCTCACAACGACATCACCACTGCAGAAATACGTACTCTGATAGGGTATGGAGGTGTCGGGAATGCCGGGAATATCTCCCTCACTAGTACAGCAGGAGCGATTGATGCCCGTGCAGGCAGTCTAGATGCTGGAGCGACTTTTGGTAGCGGTGGAACAATTACCCTCAAGGCTTACGATGACATCATCACTGGGGGAATACGTACCAACAAGGTAGGAACAGACAGAGAGGCCGAGAATGCAGGCGACATTTCCCTCACGAGTATAGCAGGAGCGATTGATACTACAGCAGGGGACTTGAATTCCTTTTCTGAAAATGGTAGTGCTGGTGCAGTTAATCTCAATGCCGCTGACAGCATTACCACAGGTAACATCCGATCATATTCGCTGGTTAGTGGGTCAGGCGGGGATATCAACTTCACAAGCAATGCAGGAGTCTATTTAGCAAATAGCTCTGTCAATAGCGTGGCCCTCGGCCCAGTCAAGGGGGGCGACATCAACATCACGGCTGAGTCGCTCTATGTGACTGATGGTACTAACCTGGTTACCAGCACTTTTGGAAAGGGAGATGCGGGCAGTGTGAATATTAATGCCCGCGATAGTGTCTCCTTCGATGGAGTGGGAAGTATAATATTCAGCACTGCTGAACCGGGAGCTACAGGCAACGCTGGTAACATTAACGTTACAACCAGGTCGCTTGAGGTGAAGAATGGTGCTCAACTGCTAGCCCTGACTCGTGGATGGGGAGATGCAGGCAGTGTGACGATTAATGCTAGCGATAAAGTCTCCTTTGATGGAAGTTTAGTCCTCAGCCGAGTGGAACCGGGAGCTATAGGCAACGGTGGCGACATCAACATCACGACTGGGTCGCTCTTTATGGCCGCTGGTGCTGTGCTACAAGCTACCACCTTTGGACAGGGAGATTCTACTGCAGGTAGCATTAACATCCAAGCTGACCAGCTCTCCTTGAGTTCAAATGCTTCAATCGAAGCCGATACACTAAGCGCAGGGCAGGCGGGAGATATCAATTTGGATGTCACAGGTGCAAACTTACTAACCGGAGGAACCCCAGCTCCTCCAGGGGAATCGACCAGAATTACCCTAGGTGCGCAGCCATGGGGGACAGGTTCAGGTGGAGAGCTTACCATCAATGCTGGTTCCTTAGTGCTGACCGACGGCGCTATTATCAAAGCCAACACTCAAGGACCAGGAAACGCTGGAAATATCTACGTTAATGCTGATGTTGTCGATATCTCAGGCAGTGTTCCCAGTAGTGGATTACCCAGTGGCTTATTTACCAGTACCGATACTGCTGGCAGCGCTGGCGACATTTTCGTTGATACTCGTACATTCCGAATTGCAAACGGGGCAGTTTTGAGTGCTCGTAGTAAAGGGGGACGGGCAGGGTGGCGACATCAGGGTAAATGCCACCAGCTCATTTGAGGCGGTGAACGGCGGACAACTCGTGACCACAACATTTGGTCAGGGAAAAGCAGGCAATGTCTTTGTGAATGCTGACCAAGTGACTCTCGCTGGTAGCGACCCGAATTATTCCGATCGCATTGCCAAATTTCCTAGCCTCATCAGTCCACTTGTCGCTAACAACATCACAGAAACGGGTCCTTATAGTGGGCTATTTGCCAATACCCTCAAGAACTCCACAGGTCAGGGAGGTTCTTTGAGGATTAACACTGAGCAATTGGTTGTCCGAGATCGGGCTAAAGTAACTGTGAACAGTGAAGGGCTAGGGGATGCAGGCAACCTAGGGGTCACGGCTCACTCTATCCGTCTGGACAACCAAGCATTACTTAGTTCTGATACCACAGCCGGACAGGGCAATATCGACTTGCGCTCTCAGGATTTAATATTGCGTCGTGGCAGCAATATCACCACCGATGCCAGTGGCACAGCGACTGGCGGCAACATCACCATTAACACTGGTGTTCTAGCCGCTCTGGAAAATAGCGATATCAGTGCTGATGCTTTAGAAGGTCCTGGAGGCCGGGTCATAATCAATGCTCAAGGCATTTTTGGCACAGAATTCCGGGAAGACTTAACCCCCAAAGTGACATCACTGCCACTTCTGAACTTGGACCTCAGTTCAGCGGTACCGTAGAACTCAACACACCCGATATCGACCCCAGCAGTGGACTAGTCGCCCTACCAGAAGCAGTGGTGGATGCCAGTGAACTGGTGGCGCAGGGATGTTCGGCGGGTGGAGGCAACGTGGCAAGAGGGTCGAGTGAATTTGTCGTGACTGGACGCGGTGGATTGCCGCCTAGCCCCAGCGACCCACCTAACAGTGACACAGTACTAGCTGATTGGATCACGCTCAACCCTGAGTTGGAGGAGACTCGCTCTAGTGCAGCTCCTGTCACAAAGCCACTAAGTCCTGCACCAGCGCCTCTAGTGGAAGCCCAAGGATGGGTGAGAAATTCCAAGGGTCAGGTAGTCCTCATGGCTCAAGCACCAACGGCAACTCCCCATAGCCCTGGGCTAGCCTCAGCTTCCTGCCCTGGGTCCTAAGTCTCGTCTTAAACTGTAACTTCGGGCTATTGGGTCATCTCCTAAAAATCCTTCTGTACTTGTGAAGCACCTGCAGCCTCTAAGTTTTTAGGCGTGCAGCATTGAACTATTGGTGCTGAAGCAATTTCGCTCAAGCCAGCCGACTGCAACAGCTCAGCCCAGTCAGTTGTGAGTGCTGTATCTTCTGGATTCACCTGGCGAAGTTTGGCTAGCGAAGTCAAGGCCTCGTGCCAGATGCCATTTGCAGCATAGAGAGCGACCTGCTGTTGTGGCGTCGCTGCTGCTAGCTGGCTTTCAAGGGTGGGGTTTGGGGTGACCCGCTGCACCCAGCCTTCGACAAAAACAGGACCAGATGCACCTTGCTGGTTGCAATCAACTTTGAAATACCAGTGATACATTTTGTTAGTCTCTAACGGTGCTGTTATAGAGGGTAAGCGAACACTTACAATACCTGACTTTCCAGGTAGGGTGATTGGGGTTCGGTAGATGTCGCTACCCATTTCGTCCTGCAGCACAAATTCTCCAGAGCTTGTAGATGGAGGCAAATCAGGAATATAAAACCAAAAAGTTGGATAATCAGAAACTGTTAGTCCCCAGACGTAGGTTGCGGCCAAGGCTTGTCCTCGGACAGCACTCACGGTTCTCTCAGGGACTAGGGCAGTAAGGGGTGGGTCCACTGCTGGGCAATTACCACGGCCTGCTGCGCCTTTACGACGCCCGGTGGGTGCTCCTTTGTCCGGCAACTTTGGTAGTACAAACTGTACTCGGCCTGCTCTTCTGTGACGCCTAGCAGGGGTTTTGTTTGGCTTTGACTGAGTAAAGCGTTCTTGAATTTTACTAGAAGTATCAATGACTAGTGCAGTAGGCTGTGCTTGGACTTGAGTGGTTAAGCAGGTACCGGCGATCGCCAAAATGATACCATAGACTTGTATTCTGTTCGACATGGGTAGCTTCATTGCGGTTATCACTTTGAGCTTGAAGGTTCACGACTGACGTTGAATCTAAAACGGGTATAGACCACCACACCTGTACCCGTTGCTACTAAAGCCAGGGCTGCTGGAACTAGCGGTACCCATCCCCCTTGGGTTAGAAGAACAAAGCAGAGTAGGTATAAAGCTCCAAGTGCAGATCCTCCATTGATTCCCAGTCGGAGTAAGGGGCGGAAGTACCACGTAAGTGTGCCTCCCACTAGGGACCAACTCCAGATCCAGAGAGCTTCGCCCCACGGGGGCCAGACCCACAGTAGGGGACGCTGATCCAGAACCGCGCTGAGGATCTGACTGACCATTTGCGTCTGAAGAAAGACTCCTGGTAGCTGCTTCTGGGAAGGCGGCTGGCGAGCACTGTAGGGTGTGGACCAGTAATCTCCATAACTCGGGGCAGTAACGCCAATCAGAATGATCCGGTCCTTCAGGGCCTGAACTGCGTCTGGGGTGAGCCGGTTATTTAGGACATCTCCCAATGTGACTTGTAGAGCAATATCCTCTGGAGAACGGTAGGGACGGTAA
>JAUJON010000029.1:0-16249 GCA_030447595.1 Thermosynechococcaceae cyanobacterium YX3bin19 | reverse complement strand
ATCTCCCAATGTGACTTGTAGAGCAATATCCTCTGGAGAACGGTAGGGACGGTAATTGAGCAGTACTTGGTAACCCTTGGTATCTGCTTTCTGGTAACCGCCAGCGTGGGCTGACAGTCGCTTAAAAACAACGTTCTTAAGCTGTAAGTCTCCTTCTGAGGTAACTTGTGCCTGAATGCCCTCTGTCGCCAAGTAATGAAGCGCAAGCTGGAGGCTGAGGGCGTACTCTGTAAAACAGGAAGACGCGGGAGGAGGAGTCAAGCCTAAAAGCTGGCGACGGACAATATTAGTATCGCCATCAGGAACAACATCGCTAAAGCCCAGGCGCTCTGGCGGGACTTCAGGCGGAGGTGAAACACCGGGATCGTTGGCTTCTGGGGTGCTAACTTTGCACACGGCAACTAGGCGATCGCTCTGCTGCAGACGCATGGCTAGTTCCACCTGATCGGGCCCGACAGGAAAATCACGATAGATGTCCAGGCCGATCACTCGTGGTTGATACTGCTCCAGCTTCTCCAAGAGTTGATCAAGGGCGCGATCCGATAGCGAGCCTGGGCCTCGCTCCTTCTGGGCCTGAATGTCTGCCTCGGTGACGGTGACTACCAGAAGGCGCGGGTCTGGACCTTCGGTAGGGCGTAGCCGCAGTAGCTGATCGAAAGCCTGTAGCTCTAAAACCTGAAGCATCCCTAGCTGTCGTACCCCCATTACTAAGGCTGTGACGACTAAGCTCGCAAGGAATACCGTACGGAGGCTCCGTTTGCCGAACAAGACTTGACGATTTCGTTGATTGAATCTCCCTAGGGCAGAAGCCTCCCGATTTGAACCACACCACGCTTGCCAGGTTAGCGGCGCTTCGGCAGGATTCTGGCAGATCACAGGTAACCAGGTTGCACAGGGATAGCTGCCCTCTAGTCTTTCCAGCCTTTTTCGTGCTTCCCTCACCGAAGCATATAAAGACTGTCCACTTGAAAAGGCTGCCAGAAAATGCCTTAAAAAATCTTGAGCGACCACGTCCGGTACTGGCTCTCGCATGACGATGACTTGGGGAATCTGTAACTCCCCCAACTCCTGTGCTAAGCCAAGACCATCACAGGAGTTAAAAATTGCCAGCTTCAAGCCGCTCTCAATCGCTTTGCTTAAGGCATACTTCAGTTTGTCGAGCGTTAAGCTCTTAGTGGGATTAATCTGAATCTGACCTTTTCCTTGGCTAGAACTGTGACCGGCAAAAAAGAGAATGTCCCAGCCTTGGGTCCACAATTGATCATTTAACTGCTCTGGGTGCGGCTCGATGAGAAACTTGGTTTCTGCCTGGCTTGATAATTGTGCTAGAAAAGCCTGATCCTTTTTAATGTCAATCCCTTTGCTATTGCCAAGAATGGCTAAAATCCTGACTTTACCGCTGGGAGTTTTTGTGAATGATTTTTTCGGCGATCGCTGGTACTCCAAGGGACTCAAGGCAGCTTCTGCTTTGGGGTAATGCTCAAAGAACTTCCATAGATGCCAGGGAAGTCGCCGCAGCAGGGGGTCGTTGGTTTCGATAATGACTCGAATTTCTTCAGAGGAGACTAATAGCGTTCGTAAGTGCTGGTCGATGTTGCGAAAGGGTTCAGCGTTCAGCCAAGCGTTGATGCTATCTGACAACCGCTGGCATAAATCGCTAAACTCAACCTCAGAAACGTTCGTGACATCTCCAGCATCGATTTCAATGCGGGGGCATAAATCCAGCCGTTGATAAACCGCCGAGTAGAGCAATTGCCAATATCTGTAGAGTTCAGGAATTTCTGGGGCTTCCGGCAAACGGCCTGTAAATTTCATCGGGCGGGGGTTACCATGCTCCCAAAGCTGAGCGGTAACGGTGGGGAAACCGTTATGTAGGTCCCCATCTCCCAGGCTCAAGACAACCAACTGATTCATTGCCTGACTACCAGCAATCAGATCACGAAATTCTCTTTCACACTGACATCCCCAAAAGCTACTTGGATATTAAAGCATTCTCCAGGTAAGCCTCGAAATCGTTTGAGTTGAATATAGTTATCTTGACTTCGAGATTGAACTCCCTGGAGCGTCACTCCGGACTCCGAGCGCAAAACTAGGCTGACACTGGACGGCAATTGTCTACCACCCGCAGGATGCAGCTGCACCACTATACCCACTTTCTGATCGGCCTCGGGCGTGATCGCTACCAGCAGCGCTACAGATTGGCTCCCTAGCTGCAGTCCCAAGTCAATCAGCTTGGCCCCTTTAACACTCGTTCCATTCAACGGAGAAGCACTCCTTAAATTAAGAGCTAAATTCTCTTGGTTTGTACCTTGCAGCACTTCAAGGGATTGCCAACCAGACTCAAAGAGCTTCTGAAACCATTGACTCAAGTTCACGCGGATCTTATCTGATGAGGCCTCCGGTTCATTGACACTAAGGGTTTGCCTAGTGTGACTCAGATGTTCTAGCAAATCTTCTAGCGATCGCAGCTGGCTAATGGGTAACTCTCCGCTGAGAGGAGCCTTTTCAGTAAAACCCAGTAGTGTCGCTTCCTGCAAGGATGAGTCAAGCTGCACAGCCACGTAGCCAATTCGATCTGACCAGACCTCCGGCGGAATGTGCACGACCTGTGCCCCTAGCAACACTGGACGACACTCTAACTTGCCCAACCCACTAACCTCCAGATCGGCAACGTCCATCAGGGTCTGCATCACTGGATTCCAGCTCTGGCTGGCTTCCCAATCCACTTCTATTTGCAGGCAATGCAGGTAGAACTTCACTGAAGACACTGCCAAAGTATTGAGATAAACCTGTTTAGCCTTCTGAGGATTGGTCTGTTTCCTCCAGAACTGACCTGCCAAGTGATGGGCTGACGAGCTTAGAGCAACGGTGAAGGTCAAAGGCTCTGATAGATTAGTCATCATTGTTCTCCTGCTTTAAGCTCCTACTCGATGCAATACTCTTTTAATTTTTCGGAGAACTTATTCAAACAGCGATAGTAAAAACTACTGACCGTGGGAATCTTCGTGTTAAATTCCGCTGCAATCTCTTTCCAAGATTTTCCAGAATTCGTCGAAGCGCCAAGGCTTGAAAGTTCGCCGTCGGATCATCTTCTATGTGTTCAGTTCTGAATAGGTTTTCTGAGTCTGATTGTATACATTCCCGCAAGAGTTCCGTGAGAACTGGAGGTTCTTCTGGTGAAGAGAGATTATCCAGATCAACGAGTGTCTTTTTTCAATACATGGCTTATCTAGAACTTTCGGAATGACTTCTTTAAAGAATCTCCGCTCTAGCAGGACATTACACCAAGCCAGTACCGAACCGCGTTCTGGGTTGTACCTGTCAATATGTTGACAAACATACAATAAAAGTTCCTGACATGCCTCCTCATAAATCTCTTCATAATGATGTAAAAATTTACTCCGCTGTGGACGGCAAAGCCAGCCTGACCTTAGGATCAACTGAACCATTTCCGTGAGAGCTAGCTGTCGCTTCTTTGTCAGTGGTAGGTGATGCTGAGCTAGGAGAGCTAGCTGGTTGAGCTGCTCATCTAGTTTATCTCCCCTATCTTATTCATTTGAAACCCCAAAGGTCATTGCAGGACCCATGTGAGCCTCTACCTATATCTCGGATAGGGCTCACAGCTTTATGCGAAATATAATCATTTGTTACAAAACTGTTAAGTAGTTTTGGGACTAAGTAACCTGAGTTCGACATAACTAAGCTGGTAGGACAAGGGCTTGAGTAAAGTTTTCTTTATAGATACCTAAAGATAGCTTTTGCAAGCTTAAGTGAATCAAGTCAAAGCACTTGTCACCCAACCTAGGCCTAAACCGATGCCAAAAACGAGCGCTAAAATCTGGAAAGATTGTAAGCTGTTATAGTCAGTGGCTATGCTGATACTCATAAGAAGTCTAGTTGCTACGATGTTTGTAAAAGCAAATATAACAATGCTAAAAGCAAGCTCAATATATGCGACGGTTCCTCTGATGGGTTCAAACGTGTTTAAAAGCTGAAGTGCATCAAGGACAGTCAGACTGAAAATGAAAGAGATAGTTTTTTCTCGCTAAGTGGAAGTGGTTCATAGAGTACAAACAAGAAGCTCATTGCTAAAGCACGAATAGTAATGCTAGCTATAGCGTTACCTGCTGTCCCGGGTATGGCAAGACTTAAAACTATTTTTACCACTGAAATCAAAGCAAGAAAAATGCTGAAAGAGCTAATAAAAGGAGCACGATGAAGCTGAAATAGAGGCCTAGCTAAAGGTACAGCAAAAAGGCCTATCGAAACTCCAGCCCATGCTTTTGCGAAAACCTGCCAGTATTGTTGTTCATAACGTACAGCTAGGCACCAGCCTAACACGCCGCTTTCAAGCAAGAATGTTGTGAGCCAAAGCCAGGGCTTTTGTAAGGTCGTCCTCATAAATAGATTTTTGAGTTGCTGAGTTGGTTAATCTAAAGCAGTCCCTACTCTTCATATGGCAACAGCTTGAGGGAGTCAGAGCTGTGCCATTGCCTAGCTAAATAGCAGGTGTAAGAGGCTGAGCTGCCAAGTCAAAGTTCAAGTTATTTGAGCCAAGTTGTACCAGGATCTCCACCCGCTCATTTGTTCTTTCAGCCATGCAGAAAACAAATCTGAAAGAATTTTGTAACTTAGTACATCATCCAGTTGGGGTTGAATAATCTCCTCAACTAGAATCAAGTGTGCTCCTTTAGAGGTCACAATTGGCTTGAGAACTTGAGGAGGACTCGTGGCAAAAACAGCAGCAGAAATTTCTGGTTTTAAGGCTGTTCGCCCAAGCAGACCTCGATATCCTCCAGAACGGCGCTGGTCAGGTATCCCGGATGTATTGGTGAGCAACTTGATGGAAGTTTATCTCTCCTTCCTGAAGTGCATAAAAGAGTTCTATAGCTAGATCTCTATCATCTAAGACCACTTCGTACATCACAACCTGAGCGTAATCAAGCTGGTGCTCAACAAAAGAGGGTTCAAGTTTTTCTGCAAAAAAGTGTTGTGCCAACTTTGAAGAGATAACAGTGGCCTGAACTAATTCTTCAAAATCGTCTAAGGATAGGTTGCACCTTTGTAGCCACGCCCAAGTAGCGTTGGCATTCCGAAGATTGTTCATTAACCGCAAGTTGTCTGCTGCCTGCTGAAGTTCATCCGACTCCGCTTGAATACCTTGTGCTTCTGCTACCCGTGCAACAATTTTACGTGTAAGAATATGCTCGACAACAGAGGGAATTTGGCAGGAAAGCTTAACCTGGTGAATGATTTCATCGCGAGAGATAGTGAGAGCTTCCGACATAAAATGACTTCCTTTTCGTTAGGGGGATGAACAGTTAGTACGTTGTGGATGTTACAGGAGCCAAGCAGCTGCCCTAGAGTTCCAAACCACCTTTTTGCAATTTCTTAAACGGATCTAAGACAAAGTCAATGATGCGACGTTGCCGCACAATTACCTCTGCTGTCGCTGTTTGGCCTGGTGTTAAAGCAACACGTTTGTTTCGGGTTTGGATATAAGTCTGAGCCAGCGAAATTTCTAGTTCAAAATTCTCTACCTTGCCTTGTGCTGTTTCCACAACTTTGGAGTCTGGTGAGATCCAGGTCAGGTGGCCTTGCACCACTCCATAGTCTTGGAATGGATAGGCGTCAAACTTGAGCTTGACCGGCATTCCCACCCGTAGAAACCCACTTTCTTGGCTAGGCATTTGGGCTCTGAACACGAGGGCTGCTCCCTGAGCGGCAATTTGAGTAATCGTCTGCCCAGGTTGCAAGACAGATCCAGCATTGTCAACAGATAGCTGAAAGACCGTACCATTGGTTGGAGCGCGGAGGACTCGCTGTTGCAGTTGGAATTGCAAAGACTGAATCAGTTTTTTGGTTTGGGCAATTTCTGAGTGCACATCAGCGATTTGAGACTGCAGCTCTTTGAGCTGTCTCCGGCTCCCCAGTACTGCCAGTTCACCTGTGCGGAGAACACTCTCATAGGTGCTTTGTTGTTTTTCAAGCTCAGCTTGAGCCTGTTGGATATCAGACTGGGCTTGTTCTAAAAGCCGTTGGCGCTCGAACATCACGCCTTCTACCTCTTCTAATCTGCTTTTGGAAATCACGCCTTTTTGCCAAAGACCTCGGTGGCGTTGTACATCGTTCTGAGCCACAGCTAGGCGCTCTTTTTCTAAGGCGGAGACTTTCCTGCTGGAATTGAGCCGTTGCCGAATTTGATCAAGCTGAGCCAGTTGCTCAGAATCTTGGGCTTGGCTTTGTAGTTGCTGAGTGCGTAGAGCAGCCTGCAGTTGGTTTTGAACTGCAATGAGCTGGGCCTCTCGATTCTGTTGACCCTCAAGCCGAGCTTGAGCCTGCTGTAGTTCGGTGCGAGCTATCTCTGACTCTAGCTCTAGTAAAGTTTGTCCAGCCCTGACGGTTTGGCCCTCCTTGACCTTAATCGCCGCGACTGTTCCGGCAACGGGGGCATCCAGCTTCAAAGTTTTGCCCTTAGGTTCAAGTCGTCCTCTAGCACTACCTGTCTCATCAACCTGGGATAGCATTGCCCAAGGCAGAACGATACCAGCAAACACCACTAGGAAATACAGCAGTCCACGTGTCCAAACCCGTGGCAAAGTATCAATCAGGTCCTTTGTTAGGGAAGACCAGTCCTCACTAGGAGGTTCAGGGAATTTTAACCGGGTTGATGGCGGTATTCTAGGGTCAGTAAAGTCCAAAGGCTCTTCAGATAAATCTTGGCTACTCCGAGAGTGGCTGTTTTGACTAAGTCGATCTTGGATACTAGATGTGTTCGGCATAGTTTCTGCACAATTGATATCAGCGGGTTGAATAGACTGAAGCTAAATTCCCAAGTGGGATAGAGTAATATTGGTCAAAATTTGCGGCTAGGTGATTAGTCTCAGCCTGCTATAGTAAGTTGCTGCTGATTAAGGTAGAAGTAGTGACCACGCCTGGCCATTAATTCATCGTGGGTTCCACTTTCAATTAACACGCCTCTGTCTAGGACCAGAATCAGGTCGGCATTACGTACGGTCGAGAGGCGGTGAGCAATCACCAGCGTTGTCCTAGCTTGGAGAATTGTGCTGAGGTTAGTCTGAATAATCCGTTCAGATTCAGCGTCAAGACTACTGGTAGCTTCATCTAAAATCAGTAGTCGAGGATTCCCGAGTAGGGCGCGGGCGATCGCCAGGCGCTGTCGTTGACCCCCAGACAGCATGCCGCCTCCCTCACCAATTTGCGTTTCGTAACCCATCGGCAGTTCCTTGATAAACAGATGCGCTCCTGCTTGTTGGGCTGCTTCTATAATTTCTTCCAGGGTGGCTTCTGGGTGGCCCAGGCTAATGTTCTCGCGAATGGTACCGCCAAACAGAAAGGTATCTTGATCGACCACCCCAATTTGCTGCCGCAGCGATCGCAGCGACAAGCTGGTGACATCGTAGCCGTCGACCAAAATTTTCCCTTCGGTGGGAGGATAGAGGCCCAATAGCAACTTGGAAATAGTCGTCTTCCCAGACCCACTCCGCCCCACCAGCGCGACCATCTGCCCTGGCTGCACTTCAAAGCTGACGTTTTCCAGCGTGTTGACATCATTTTCTGGGTGGTAGCGGAATGTCACTTGCTCAAAGTGAATATGACCGCGAATCGGAGGTAGGGATTGACGAGCCTGGTGTTGCAAGTCTTCCTCTGGCTCAGCGTCAATCACATCACCAATCCGCTCAACTGCAATAATCACTTCCTGCAACTCATTCCACAGCATAATTAGCCGCTGAAAAGGATTAATCACATTGCCTAGCAGCATGTTAAAAGCGACCAATTGCCCAATCGTCAGCTCGTTTTGAATCACTTGCCACGCTCCGAACCACAGCAATACCGTGGTCATCACGGTTTGGATGGTTGAGCTAAAAATCTGCAGCGTGTTACCAATCACCTGACCGGAAAAAGTCGTTTTAATTGACTTGCCAAAGAGTTCTTCCCACTGCCAGCGCACTGTCTGCTCAACCGCCATGGATTTAACAGTGCGGATGCCGGTGAGGGATTGGATCAGGTATCCAGTTTCTTCGTTATAGGCCCCAAAGATCTCTCGCGAGATACGCTGCAAAAAGGGTGTTGCAATGAGCGCCAGCAATACAAATGGTGGCACAATCACCAATGTCAGCAGCGCCATCTTCCAGCTGTACCAGAACATCAGTCCCACATAGATAAACACGGTTAGTAAATCGAGAGCAATGGACAGGGCTTCACCCGTGAGGAAGCGCTGAATCTTGCGGTTTTCCTGCACGCGGGAGATGATGTCCCCGACGTAACGGGACTCGAAGAAGCTCAGGGGCAACCGGAATGTATGGCTGATGAACCCGACAATTAGCGCCAAATCAACGCGGTTAGCAGTGTGATCCAGCAGGTACTGCCGCAGTCCGGTCATGGCAACTCGAAACAGACCAAAGATCAGTAAGCCCAACCCGATGGCGGTTAAAGTCAGATTGCTGCGCTGAACAACCACTCGATCCAACAGCAACTGAGTAAACAGTGGCGTGATCAGGCCAAAGATCTGAATTAAGACAGAGGCAGCAAATATCTCCAACAACACGAGCTGGTGGGGTTTCATCAGCTCAAAGAATTGCCAGAAGGGTTGTCTAGCTTCATCAGCTTCTTTCAGCAGAACTGTGGGCTGGAGTAACAACGTGTACCCAGTCCAACCAGCTTTGAACTGTGCATGCGTCAGGGTACGCTGACCGATCGCCGGGTCTGCCACAATAACGTGGCTGCGCACCACTTCATACACGACGACGTAGTGCCTCCCTTCCCAGTGAACAATGGCAGGCAGGCTTTGTTCGGCAAGTTTGTTGAGGCTAGCTTTTACGGGTCGGGTTGTAAACCCGATGCTTTCGGCAGCTGCTGCCAGACCTCGAAGGGATGCGCCATTGCGATCCACGTTGGCAATATCGCGCAGGCGATTGACGCTGAAGCGTTTGCCCCAGTAGCGGCTCACCATCACGAGGCAGGCGGCACCGCAGTCAGCGGCACTTTGCTGTTGAAAGAACGGATAGCGCCGGATGACGCGCTGCCATAAATGACCAACTTGTAGTGTGGGGTTGGGGAAGTAAGCCTTGCTGATTTTTTTCTGCTTTTTCCGCTCTGCAACAGGTTGAGGCAATACAGCGGCTTCAGATTCCCTGGAAAATGCTTCAACCGGTTGGGATTTAGCCGAGCGAACCGCGTCATGAACCAACTCAGCTAATTGTTGATCCCGAAGTACTGCCTGGTGATGCAGATGCTCTCTAATGTTGGGATACTTGCGGATCAGCGATCGCAATAAATCACCCGGAACATAACAGAGCTGCAAATTGACAGAAGCTCTAGCAGCGTAAGGCTGAAGTGGCTCCTCTGGAAACAGCGTTAGTTCGCCGAAGGACGACCCGCTCCTAGGGAAGTCACTAAGTTATCGGTACGATCCAGGAGCCTGACTTTACCGGCCAGGATGATGTAGATTCCAGCCCCGGCGTCTACTGCCTGCCAGAACCGTTTGCCTGGGGCTGGCTCTAGAATCTCAGTTTGCTTGCAGCAGTTTGCAAGTTCTGGCTCTGAAAGCGCCTGGCCCAGAGATTGGGCGAGCTGTTGACTTAACTGTTGCTTGGGAACGGCTGATGATTTTGGAACCATAGTTGGAATCTCAACGGATAGAAGTGAATAGCAATAGTCCTGGGGACTCAGGTACTGAGGTAGATGTCAGGTCACGAATCACAAGGCTGGAATTGGTAGTATCGGGCTGATCCACTGCTGCCTCATCTGTGGCAGGTTTGGGTCGAGTGGATAGCCCCATCTGTTTCAGCAGCCGGTTGATGTGGCAAGCACTAACCTCTATCCCTAGTTCTTTCGCGAGATGCTTGCTCAACCATTGCCCTGTCCAGCGCTGGAATACATAGCCATACTCGCGCGGGCTATGGCTTACCAGCTCTTTCAAGCGATCAAGATACTGCTGATTAACCGTTTTGGGGCGACCCATTGGGCAGTCCTCCCAGTTGTGAGCCTGACCTGCCTGTGCCATAGCAATCCAGTACCGCGCAGTTTCCTGAGCGCAACCAAGTGCTTCACAAATTTGTGCCTGAGATTGACCTGTATCTGCCAGCAGCATAATTTCAATGCGACGGCGGTACTCTAGGCGTAACTCAGCTTGCAGACTCTTCAGCAGCAGCTTTCGCTGAAAAGGTGTTAAGCACTGACCTTGTTCCACAACAATTTCTCCTTGTACAACCTCAGTAGAAGTGGGAAGTTAGTTCTCTGATGTCTCCAAAGCTTTTCTCTACCTGGCTTTCAGTGCAGGATCTGAATATGCTCCTTAGGGAACGATTGAGAACTTGGGTTCGGCTGCCAAGATGTTCCTTGCAACCCTCTACTTGTTTCTCAGACCAAAAGACCAGGAATTATGTAGCTTTTTACAAAAGTTCACATTAAGTCCGTGAACGGTCAGAGGTGTCGCTTTTCAGGCAGTGGGGCTGGGATGGGTCAGAAGCAGCGATCGCTTCCGGTACAAAACTAAGGCGTTGCAGAAAAGCAGAATGATTCAGTATGTCAAGGTCTGCAGAACTTACATAACCAGTTGGTCAGGTTGAATTCTTCATAATTAAAGCAGTTATGTTCAGGAAAAAACTTTTAATTACTTGAATTACTAGATTGAATTGCAGACTATTGAATAGGGATTGACAGCTTATAGCTAATCTCATTGCAAGCAACTTTATCTAAAAGGGAAAACCCAATGGCTACTATCAGGATTTTAACTTACGTCCTGTTGGCTCTAACCTATTTTCTGATTCTGAAAGCTTCATGAACAATTTGTCTGAAGAAGAACTCAGCGCGCAGGTAGGGATATGGACAAATCCTGGTTGAGCCCTTTGTATTCACTTGCCAGCCCTCAAATTCTTTCCATATAGTTTTTTCTGACACGCTCAAATTTGATGTAGAGCAGGCTGTCATTGTTTTTAACTACCTTAATGATTATTGCGACTTAGCCAATCTGTACGTAAGGGAGAATATTTTCCTAACTGCGATCGCGTTGTAACTACTGACCGTTCTCCAGTTTGCTACTCAGTCTATCCTGCTTCAAGCTTGAAGCAGGTTTTTATTTAGGAGTTTTTTTAAAGGATTGATTTTGAGCAAAACTCCTTATATAAGGATTTCTCTGGAAGCAGTGACGCTCTACCTCTTGATACTTCTATATTTACTAAATTACTACAAATCTACCTGTTTCAATCTAGGACAACCTTAATACCTTTGTTTTTTAACATAAATGAATTGAATAGTGAAAACATAACTTCTTTAGTTATGTACAGCAAATTAGTCTTCAATTCTTGATTTTCTAGATTTAATCTCAGAATATTAAAGAGGAGTTAGACAATCTACAGCTAATTCCATTCCAACCAAATTCATCTTAAGAGGAAAGATTCAATGTCTACTATCAACATTTATGACCTGCCTCCTACTGGTTCTGCTCTATTTTCTGATTCCGAAACTTACATGAATGAGTTGACTAATGATGAACTTAGCCTGGTTTCTGGTGGCGATACCATTTCCGCAGTAGGAGGTGCTTTGGTCAGTATCGGAGCTTCTCTAGTAGTTGCAAGTTTGTCCACTCCTGCTTGCTTAGGCATAGCTAGTGCGGCAACCGCTGCTGGGGCAGTAAGTGCAGGGATTAGTGTAACGGTTGGATAGGTATTTTGGTAGTCCTAAACAAGTAAGGATGCATTGTAGTGGTACACAAAATACCAAATTGCACCGATATGATTCTCCAACTTCTTGGAAAATGATAACGTTTTCCTCACCAAGCGAGATACCCGTTGGCGCAAGGTGCAATTGAATCGTTCAATATAACTGGTTTTGCCACTCCCCTTGCCAACACTTTGATGCCGCTTGCTGGGAAATACCTCATCATAAGCAGACCAGAAATCAGTGTAAGCTACAGCACACTGTCGATACACAACGAGTAAGGCATTCCATAATCCTTGTGCGCCATCACGACTGCGCTGACCAACATAGACCCCGACAATTTCTCGCGTTTCAACATCCAACGCCAGCCAAATCCACTGTTTGTTGCCTTTGTTGCCCACAAACGACCACATCTCGTCACACTGAATGGTTAAGCGTCCCTTTTTTTAGCCTGCACTTTCACTTGAAGTGGTACGTTCTGATATTTAGCATTGACATAGCTTTGCAACCAAGGTTCTGAGACCCCAACAACTCTGGCAATCCCAGCTAACGAAATCCTTTCCAAGAGTAGTTTGTCAATGAGGGTTTGGTTGTCTGGTCAATGATTTTGTTTTGTGGGTCTTGCACAAACTGTCTACCGCACTGGCGGCACTTAAAGTTCTGTTTGCCGTTATGGATTTTGCCATTTTTGACGGTACCAGTTGAGCTACAAGCAGGGCAGGTAGGCAGAGAAATCGACATACAACAATTGAGATTGCAATAGCTTCGTCTTTCCTATCCTTACATCTTTAGGACTACCGGTATTTTATGGTTGAGGAGTTATATTCTAGTAATTGAGAATTTCTGATCTTTTACAATCTCTCTACTAGAGGTTAATTCTAGAATTAGAAGCAGGAATGAAAGTATAAAATTAAAGTTTTATTCTTTAAATTCCTGCTTGTAATTCTAAATATAATTGTTGCTTTTTCAGCAATTTTAAGGATATTAATCATGACATTTTTGTTAACTTCACAGAATATTACTGGGTATTTAGTAAAGCAGAAATTTTGTACTCAAGAAGAGCAAGATTTGAGCCAAATCGAACTTAAAACTGCTAAGAACTTCAACTTGCTATTGAGTTTGAAAGATGGTCGTAAGATCCTAGTTAAACAGGAGCGTCACAACCAAGATGGAGAAACAGTAGGTGAGTTTGTAAATGAATGGCGAATTCAAGAGTTTCTTCAGCTGTTTGCAGAACTCAATTATATCCGCTCCTTAATTTCTAAGGTACTTCATTTCGACGCTGCTCATTCAATTATTGTTTTCAACTACCTTATTCACTATTTCGATTTAGCTGATTTCTACGCTAGGAAAAACATTTTTTCAGTTGAAATTGCTGCTTCAATTGGAACTGTTATTGCCACAATTCATCGGGCTACGATAGACCGTCATAAGTACCGAGATTTCTTTTCTCAGAGTGCTGAAAATGCACCTATCGACAAAACACATAAATTGAATCGTGGACTGGAACGCATTAGTCCTGAGATTTTTGGTCGGGTTCCTGGCGATGCACTAAAATTCTTTGCTCTCTACCAGCGCTACGACAGCTTAGGAAAAGCGGTCGCAGAACTCACCACTACGTTTGAGCCTTGTTGTTTAACGCACAACGACCTCAAGCTGAACAACATCCTCTTGCACAACGACTGGGAACACGCCATATCTAAATCAGAGCAACCAAGTCATAGTATTATTCGACTGATTGATTGGGAGCGTTCTGGTTGGGGAGATCCAGCATTCGATTTAGGGATGCTCATTGCCAGCTACCTACAAATTTGGCTAAGTAGCTTGGTTGTTAGTAAGTCTATCAATATTGAAGAATCCTTGCGCCTAGCTATAACTCCGCTCGATCAGCTGCAACCTTCTATTGCAGCTTTGACTCAAGCTTATTTCGATAACTTTCCAGAAATTGTAGAGCGCCGTCCTTATTTTTTAAAGCGAGTTGTGCAGTTTTCTGGTCTTGCCTTGATTCACCAAATTCAGGCAATGATTCAATACCAAAAATCCTTTGGCAACACAGGGATCTGTATGCTTCAGGTTGCCAAGACTTTGTTGTGCCGTCCAGAACAATCAATCCCAACTGTTTTTGGAGTAACAGAATCTGAACTCCTCGCTTCAGTTATTCCCTTGCCTAAGTAGTTTCAGTTGCACTTAAACCATCATGCAATTACTAGATTCTCTCCCAAATCCACTGCCAGCGGTTGCACCAGATCGAGTGCTGGATTCTCTGAAAGACATTGCCACCAAGCTTCAGATTCAGTCCAACTTCTGCATTAGCCATCCAGATTACAAAACCTTGGAACTTCCGGCTGAAATGGTAGCCCGCTTCCAGCAAGTACCCTTGGAGCTTCAGAATAAGTATCTGAGCATACAACTGCAAAGTTTTCTCTACGGCATCTATTACAACGGCTCTATGCAAACTGCGCTAGCAGCAGATGCAAGTTCACCTGACCTAGCACTTCACCAGAATCTAGAAAATAATACTTTCCTGGGGGTAGACCTGGAGTTTTACGATCGCCTACATAAAAGCAATACCGGAGAAGGCTACTTTGACCCAGGTTGGCAGGTGTTGCGGCAGGAACCTGATGGTAGTCTCGCTGTGACAAAGGGCGGTTTGACTTTGCACATTGGGCGCGAGCGCCATTTACAACCAGCTGAGCAATCCGCCGCTGTAGGCGACTCAGTTGCCATCCAGATGCCCCGTAATTTGGTGCAAAACGGGTTTTATATGGCGGTTAGCAATGCGGGAGCGGATACTCATCCTCATACAGTAAGGATTTACTTTAATTTAAGCTCCGAGGGTGCAGTTGCCGTTATGGAAAGTCTAACGCGGCAACTGAATGAAATCAGAATTCCCTTTACCTTTAAGGTGCTATACAACCCTTCTGACTACGGGCGCTATGACTCAGGGGTTCTCTACTTTGAGCGCAGCAACTATGAAGCAGTCTGGCAAGTGCTTCAGAATATTTATGCAGAAAATCAACCTCATTTTGGCACGGAAGTACCCCTGTTTACAAAGTTACTTGCGCCTGGACTAGCTCTAGCAGAAGAACCAGATTGCAAATTTGCTGCTGTAGAGAGTTTTGGAATGAACCGCTGCCAAATTGTTGCCAATGGCTTGCTGTCAGCTCGGCAAAACGGTGATGAATCTCCAGACACTCGGATGGCATCTATCCGCCAGCACTTCTCTCTCCTAGGTATTGACTGGCAGCGTGCTTACCTCAATGCCAACTCTGAAGATATCTACACCCCGTTAGACGTATGAAACTAATCGATCTCGCGCCGCCTAACGTAGTCTCAGCAAGCGAAGTCAGCCATGCAGCCGATAAATTTCCAGAGTCCGATTTGCCGTTTTACCGCAAACTGGGGCGGACTGATTTAACGGTTAGCTGTCTCGGCTTGGGCGGCGGCGGCAGCATCTCCAGTGATGATACTCTTTACGCTTTCGACAGAGGGATTAACTACTTTTTCTACTCCAGTGACCTGCACCACTATATCTACAGTCCAATGTCCGGGGCGCTGCGTCAGCTCTGTGGACGTGGCTCCTCGGTGCGCGAGAAAGTGGTGCTGGCAACCGTGACTTACATCAAAAGTCCGGAGATGGCGATCGCCGCGCTATTGGATCAGTTCGTGGAATTGGGGATTGACTACATTGATATATTGTTCTGGGGCTGGGTTGGTGCCAATGATGGACCAGCTTTACAGGGTTGCTTGCAGCTTTCCCCCGATTTGAGAGGCTCTAATAGCGTTTATCAACGCACTATCGAAAGAATGTTTGGCACCTCAGAGCGTCTCAAGAAAATGGGAGCTGTTCGCTATATCGGTGCCTCGTTCCACGATGTTAATCTAGCGCGGCAGTGGTTGCATAGCCCCCTGTTAGATGTGGTAATGGTCAGACACAATGTTGCTCATCGTTCTGCCCAAAGCCAAGTATTTAACCAGCTGGATGCCCAAGACCCGCAGCGACCAGGTATTGTCACGTTCAAATCTACTGGCTCCCATTCAGGTCCCCTCTGGGACCCTCCTGTTGGTTTACCAAAAGCTTGCTGGCGACCGACTGTTCCCGATCTATACCGCTACTCCTTAACCCAGAACTGTGTCGATGTTTGCTTAACAGGTCTGACTTGCCGTGAAGAGGTTGATGCTGCGATATCTGGAGTCCAGCATGGCAAGCTGACTTCTGCTGAACTTAACTACCTCAACCTTTACGGCGATTTACATCGCAACAAGCTGAAAGTTCAAGAAGTTTCACCTGAACGACTGCTTTACCAAGCTTAGAGGATGTTTGGAAATACAGAGAGCTAGCAACACCTCAGGCAAGCCTGCGTAGCATGAGTCGAATCATCGCAATGTAGATGAAGGCTTCTGAGGAGGCAGGTAATCGCTCGTAATCCACATTGAGGCGACGGCACCAATGCAACCAACCGTAGGTGCGCTCTACTGTCCAACGCTTGGGCAGAAGCACAAAGCCTTGACTCCAACTCCCGTCATCGCGCCACTTTCTGAAGTAGTAGTAAACCGTTGAGTAGGG
>JAUJON010000372.1 GCA_030447595.1 Thermosynechococcaceae cyanobacterium YX3bin19 | reverse complement strand
ATTAAACGGAACGTCCGATTTCCCGCCTTGATCTCGTAAAGAGTGTCACCCACTAGCACGTCTCCCTGACATGCATCGAGCATCCCACACCCTGGAAATACTGGTGAGAGTGTCACCGGGCTGCCGCGTTCGTGGGTGTGGAAGAACGATTGCAGCCGAGTAGCGAGACGCACAGCAATTATAAGCTCATTCTTGTTAAGATCCGATGAGTAATAACCTAAATGTTCGATTTCTTGCCGGAACGATTCTCGCTGGTCGTCCGGTATTTGACCCCTTAAATGGGGCACTAGTCCTGCTTTGACAAGGCGCTTATATATTTGGAACGCGGCTTCGTTAATCGACGCCCGACGACTTGGAGCCGAGTTGTCAGCAAGAGGAACCTCAAAGCGCTCTACGTTCAAGTTGATGCTGCGCACGAACGTATCTCCTGCTGGTAGGAGCGGCTGCCAGAAGGATGTAAATGAAGTAGCAAACCGCTTTTCGTTGATCATATCGGGATGCTCCAGCCTGAGATAAGAGATTTGTCCTGGGTCCAATCCTGGTAAAGCTTGTCTATGTCGGAAAGCTCCCTCCGAATGTTTCTACGCCAGTGCATACCTTCGTCTGCTAAGATAAAGGAAGCAACAATCAATGCACGGCGCTCCCAATCAGTTAGACGATTATATGCACGCCGAAGGTCGGAAATCCAGAAGTGTGCATTTCGCTTTGCCATGATGAGAATGATGTCCCGCTTGATGAAGAGAGCTGGAGTTTCGTTGTAGATTTTAGCGAGCAGTAACTCAGCTTCTTCCGACTCGTCATCAGCAATAACCCGAATTGCATAGCCCAGGTTTGCGGGAACTCTCGTGATGAAGGACTCATCTGTAAGGAGATTTCGGACACCTTGGAAGATGTATTGCTTTGTGTCTCCATCCATATCATTCAGCAAGCTCTTGAAAAGTAACATAACGTTAGGAAAGACTGGGTAGAGCAGTGGAGCGTTATCGATAAGAGACCGAACTGCATCCGCCTTAACGTCCGGCTCCAAGAACTTCACGGCACTTATCAGCTTCCTCGTTAGTGCTTGATGCACGCGACTCTTTTCGATTTCTGCAGTTAGCATTCCAACCACGTTGAATCGCTGTAATTCCCCTCTCAGCGATTCATAATCCTCATCAGCGGTAGAGGAGTAGGGATCATAACGGAGGCTAAGAGAAAGAAAGCCTTTAACCTGCGTCTCCTCTGCACTATTGGAATCTTCGGAGCGAATAGTCTGCGAAACTGAAAGGAATTCTTCGCTCGTCATAATTCTAGTCTTCGCTTTGTGGAGAGCTAACCCCTCATTCTCAAGCAATTTCTCGCTCAAGAACACTAGGTTGCTGTACGCCTTTTCTCGTGTGGGAGCGAAGATGTGATAGTCATCTACAAATCTACAAAACGAGATACCTTGAACAAGTAGCAAGCGATCGACTCGATTGAGTAGGAGTTCGCTTAGTAACCGCGCTGCTGGTCCACCAACTGGGAGTCCGTAGGATACGTTCTTCGAGACGGCATTAAGAAGCTTCATAATTCTTGGCACTGCAGAATTATTCTTCGTAGCAATCATAAGTGCATTCTCAAGTCTGTGGTGGTAAATGCGAGGGTAGAAATCGGAGATATCGCAGGTTAGCACGAAACTATTTTGCTTCGCCCGTCTAACAGACTCGGCCTGAAATTCATGCCATCCGACATTCGGATTGAAGACTGCCTTGCTACTATCGTCGAACTCATACCTATACGAGAACACAGTATTCCTAGCAGGTGGAACGCGGGCTGCTTCAATCTCGTCACCGACTGACAGTACAAGCCCAAGCAAGTATGCATTCCAAATCGGATCAATCTGAGTAACGGAGCGAAATCCAACGTAGCCTGCTGGTGCTAAGACGCTTTCATTGAGCGGTGGGTCTTTGAACAGATAGTCATCGAATCCCCTATCTATTTTAGACAGCAGATCCACTACCTGGTCTTCTTTATCGAAGAATATATGGTTCTCAATTGGAAAGGGCAGCACGTCCGTATCGCCCAGTCTCGCAATGTTCTGAACTGCACTTCGGAAGTGTTTGTCCATATCATGTCCTTCCTCACACAGGTTCTCAGTCCTGAGGGGCTTGCTACCCTAGGTTCTGTTGACGAGTTTTCGGTACACTCCCGCCCAGCTAGTAGTGTGTG
>JAUJON010000028.1 GCA_030447595.1 Thermosynechococcaceae cyanobacterium YX3bin19 | reverse complement strand
TAAATGACAGCCAATCAGTTGCGGTGCAACTACCGTTGATGGACGAGAAAGCCAAGAGGATTCTACAATTTGAGAGACTTTATGCATCGCGGTTTTGACACAGATTCGACAGGAGCCTCAACAGCACTATGGATGTCAAGTTAGTTTTAGCTGGTTTAACACTAATTTTTACGGTTTCGTGTCTGTTTTTCGGCACCCGTAATGGATTTTACGATTCTGACAACTACCACGGTAACGGCTCGGCCCACTAACTTTCAAGACTAATATCCTGAAAGCCATTGAGCTGTCGACCGGCTGCCTCCATCAGCGAAAAGATCCTGATTGTGGACGAACTTGCTAGCATCAGGCATACAGGGCAAAGACTGCTTGCGGGATCTATACCAATAGAACCTTAACTGCAAGAGGTCTGGGCAGCCCTATTGGGAGCGATAACTTTAGAGATTGTCGGGTCTGTGCCAAATTAATAACAAATCAGGGGAGTTACTCTCGTGGTGGAGTTAGAGTGTTTACCCTTTAGTGCGGGGCATGGGGATGAGGGGGTTTGTTTACTCGTCCGCATAGGACCTTACCGCGTGCTACTGGACTGTGGCCTAGAGGACATTTCAAGGCTGCAGCAAGCAGGCATTGCATCCCAAACAATCCTCGGTGATATTCATATCCCTGCAGACTTGGTTTTGTGCAGCCATGCTCACTCTGATCATGCTCAAGGATTACTAGCGCTGCATCAAGCGTTTCCCCAATTACCTATCTACGCCAGTGAGGTGACAACCCAGTTACTACCCTTAAATTGGCCGGAACTTGATCCAACTGAGCCTATTTCCTGGTGTCAGGCACTCTCTTGGCGATTGCCCGTAGAGCTGTATCCTGGCTTGAGTGTCCAACTGCTACCGGCGGGGCATCTACCCGGTGCAGCAGCCTGTTTACTAACCTATACCCCTGCTCAGTTGCATCAGTCGGGGTCTGCGGAAGCACGCCCTTATACCCTCCTGTATACCGGGGACTTTTTTCTCTCCAATGCACGGCTTGTCGAGGGACTGCACCTAGAAGAATTTCGCGGACTGGCACCGGATATCCTGATTACGGAGGGTACGTTTGGCACCGCTCGCCACCCTCACCGGCGCAGTCAGGAGAATCAACTAGCAGAACGGATTCATCACGCGCTGGATCAAGGAGTTTCTGTGATCTTGCCCGTCCCCGCATTGGGACTAGGTCAAGAGCTACTGATGCTGCTCCGCAGCCACCACTACTTCACTGGAAAGGATATTAATGTCTGGGTCGATCCCACCATTGCCGCCGGCTGTGATGCCTATCTGAGGATCTTGTCAAATCTACCCAGTAACGTCCAAAACTTTGCGCGACATCAACCTCTGTTCTGGGACGAGCGTGTTCGCCCCCGCGTTCGTCGCCTGCAATCACAGCAACAGTTAGTCAGCCAATCTCCCTGTATTATCTTAGCGGATCGCCAGGCTGACTTAAGGGAGTACTGCCATGCCCTACATCGCCCCTGGCTGTTGCTATTTCCCCAGCGTATCCGCCAAGGGGGGGCTACCAGACACGATGACCCTATGGCAAATCTGACCCAGAGCTTGCAGGCGCAGATTCAGGCAGACCGTTTAAGCATTGAGACCTATTTGCTAGCGCAGCATTGTGATGGTCCAGGTACGACACAACTTATTCATAACCTGCGTCCTCAACACGTCGTTTTTGTCCACGGTTCGCCAACCTACTTGGCAGACCTAACCAGCTTGGATGAACTCAACAACCGCTATCACCTGCACTGTCCTACAGTTGGCAGTGTAGTCGAACTACCTATCGGAGAAACATTCTTGCAGCCTGCGGCCCCAGAAACTGAAACCAGCTACGAGGGTGAACTGATAGAGCTCGGAACAACGGTAACGATTACGCTCCCAGATATGATCGCCACGGATCCTCGCTTCCCTAGTTTCGCCGATACGGGACTAGTTGAGGCGCGCTGGCAGGGAGAGGAGCTCGTTCTGCGGGGGATATCACAGCGAGAATTATTGCTCAGTCGAGTCGATGCGGTTGCGCTTGATCCCGACTTAAGACATTGTGCCAATTGCCAATACTACCGAGGACAGCGCTGTTGGAATCCAGCTTCTTCCCTGGTTGGCTTTAAGGTTGCTCCGGAAGGCTATTGTCCGGTTTTTGAGCCCGTTCATCGCCAAATTACATATCCAGACGTAGCTGAACAGGATGCTCACCCAGAAGCCCTGTTGGAAGATTACTCTAAGCTGGACTAGTCTGGATTAGACTCAGGGTAGGGGTTGTGGAGCCGTTCTGCTTCAGGACAATCCTCTGAGACAAGTGGATCAGTATTCCCTCTAGGAACTGAAGCAAGCTTGCGGGTGACAGCACCAATGCTTTCTAGGCGAACCATTTCTTCCCAGGCACAGGTTTCATCCTCTTCATCCGTTTCGTAGCGCAGTGTCACCGTGTCTCCTTCAAGATCAACGATTCGAGCCCGTTCAAGCCAGCGTTGCTGATCTCGCAAGAAAATCCAGACTTCGTGACCATCACTACAAAGTTGATAGATCTTGCGGTGTAGCATGCATTATTCTCCTATACGGATATCCAGCTGCTTGTCAATCGGAGTCTTAGTAATCAGGATGACGTAGCCCTTGACAGGCTGCCGTAATTATGACGTAAGGTCCGGTGCATTGCATTCAATTTCTTCTAACCTTGAGTAAATATTGTTACTCCTATATAGACTACCGCACTGATTCAAAACTAAAGCTGTGATGAAACGAGATAGGGTAGAAAAACTAAAAATTACCTTCTGAAACTGCAGCTTTAGTCGTAGTAAAATAAAAAATTGCTGATACTCTAGTTAGCTTGACGATTTCTCTTGAAAATTGCCTTATACATAATTCCAGTCTAGCAATTGCTGGATAGACTCTAACGGCTCACAGCTTTCTAGTAACGTCTTAACTAACCATAACTGAAGGTAGTTACTGGAATTGTTTGAAATTATCCCACTCAAGCCAGGAGTTTTCTTAAAATGCTGCTTCATCTCAGGCAGAGAGTTACGCGACTTTAGCCGACTTGGGGCTTCCCAAGGCCGACCAAGTGCAGTGCCAGGTGCATAACTGGTATATGAGTATTCCAGTCTATCAACTAGCTAGAGAACTCTACGGGGATAAAGAAGGGTCTCACGCCACGCCGAGTGAAGTTGCGCTGACTCAGTACGTCTATCCTGAAGCCATCAAGCAAGCACCGCTTAGTTCAGAGGTTTCCTCACAGCATAAAATCTACGGTGCTGCTGACTTCCGGCGGCGCTATCCGGACGGGCGGATGGGTTCAGATCCCTCCCTGGCGACTCCAGAACACGGCAAACAATTGTACGAGCGGGCAGTGGGATCGCTGAGTCAAGCCTACATAGACTTCCTGCAGGCTAATTAAGACTGTTGTTCTAACCAGTTTAGTCGTTCCCACCAAAGATTTAAGGGGTAATAGACAGCAGGGGCCCAAAGGCTGCTAAGAATCGCTGAACTCAGGGCAGCTTGCTGGTGGTGAAGCCAAATCTCTGCCAAGGGAGGAGCGCTAGGACTATTGAGAAGACTAAACTGCAGTGCCATAATAGTTTCAGCAATAACCGCCATACCAAAGACAATCAGGGCCACGGAGATAAAGTCTTCTTCAAGGTAGCGCTGCTTTTGTAGCCGAGCCGTCAAGAAGCCAACCAAGGCGAGTCCAAGGGCATGGGTTGGATAGGGAGCTGTCAGCCCATCTTGGATAAACCCAAGGGCAATTCCTGCCCAGACCGCTTGCAAGGCTGTCCGTTTAATACTCCAGGCAACCACCCAAATTAACAACCAGTTAGGGCCGATCCCGGTCAGCTCCATTCCCGGTAGTCGTAAGGGTAAAGCCAGAGCACAGAGCGCTACAGACCCAAACATCACAACCCAGTTCAGGGTATTAAGGGCTATCGGAGACCACTGACTTAGAGGTTTGATCATCCAGGTATACAGTCACCCACTCAATATCACTCACTGGTGCGGAAAGTTTAACAATCGCATGGGGGTTTGAAGTTTTAGTAAGATCCACCGACTCAACCCGTCCAATCAATAAGCCTGGCGGAAAAAGACTACTCAGAGAGGAGGTGACAATCCCATCACCCGGTCGCGCATCAGGGTCTTTTTCATAAAACTCGATGATCGCTCGGTCTCCCGCTTGGCCTCGGAGAACTCCCATCCGCCGGCTCCGACTAATTGTGACTCCAATGCGGCTGGTGGGGTCGCTGATCAGCAGTACCCGACTGGTGTGGTCAGAAACCTGCGTAATCCGACCCACTAACCCGCCAGGGGCAGTGACAACCGCGCCGATCTTCAGACCGTCCTGACGACCTCGACCCAGCGTCATCTGTTGCCACCAATGGTCAGCACTGCGCCCGATTACTGGAACTACTGTTCCCTTCCCTTGAGCAACAATCGGCTGATCAATTAACGCTTGCAGCTTTTGATTTTGGATTTCTAATTCAGCCAGTTGCTGTTCCAACTCCCAGGTGCGAGCATTAATCAGCCGCTCTTGCTGAGTTTGATCTGCCTGAAAAGGAAGCGTTATCAAACGATACAGTTCTATTAACCCTGCACTGTGAGTGTGACGCATAAACCAGGCCGTAGCCAAACCAAGTAAGGCCAGGGACAGCTGTAATCGATACCGATCCCACCAGCGATTTAGAGAGTACATTGAACCTACAGGGCTTGGAATAAAAGGAGCTTTAACTTAAAAGCATGACAAACAAATAGCTCAGCTTTCATCAGACCTAGGTAGCAGGATGAAGGTTAATCAAAATTTAATCCCCACCTTGAACTACTTCTGGCAACGGACTGGGCAAATTACTTTTCTCCTAAGCAGCTCTCGCCCGCCGCCGGAGCTGTTCTTAGCTTTAATTGTAGATCTACCAGCAGTACATTTACTTAAAGAGAATGGCCATGTTTACCAAAGACCCGGTCTAGCTGCTTGAAGTGTTCTAGAACATGGCATGTCCATAGGACAACAAAGCTTATAGCTTCGGCTGCAAAATGAAATAGAATGCAAGTCTCATCAATAATTAGGCTGTCATCACCATTTAGTAAAGGAGCTCCCGGGTGGCTTGATTGCAAGCGACAGAAGTTAATAGCAGGATTAAGGTAAATCAGCATCTCATCCCTAACCTTGAGCTACTTTAGAAAACAGACTGGACAAATCACTGGCTCCCTAAGAAGCTCTCGAACACAACCGTTGCTTTCTTTAGATTTAATTGTAGAACTACCTACCAGTGAATCTACTCAAAGACTATGGGCGTGTTTGCCAAAGACTCGGTCTAACTGCTTAAGTTTTCTCCAGAACATGGCCTGTTCCCAACACGACGCAGCTTAAAGGATCGGCGGCAACGTGAACAACAATGCCAGTTTCATGACTGATGAGGGTGTCTAGACCTTTGAGTAAAGCACCACCACCAGCCAGCATGATGCCACGATCCACGATATCGGCAGCTAGTTCAGGGGGGATACGCTCTAGAGTCCGTTTAACCGCCTCAATAATCACTAGCAGGGGTTCTGACATGCTCTCACGCACTTCCGGCCCCACTAATTGTGACCGTTCGAGGCAGGCCAGAAAGCAGGTGTAGCCCCCGTACTTCCATGCTGGCATCATCATTGTCACTCGTTGGGTAGGCAGAGCCAATTTGAATTTTGATTTCTTCGGCAGTTCGCTCTCCGACAACCAGGTTATGGACTTTCTTCATATACTGGCTGATCGAGTCGCTTAGCTCGTCTCCAGCAGCCCGGACTGACTCACTCAATACGGTTCCTTGGAGGCTAAGAACGGCTACCTCCGTCGTGCCACCACCAATATCAATAATCATGTTGCCAGTGGGTTCCTCCACAGGCAGCCCTGCCCCGATTGCGGCGGCAACAGGCTCATCAATTAAGTGAACGTCGCGAGCTCCTGCTTGAGTGAGGGCTTCCCGCACGGCCCGGCGCTCAACGGCAGTCACACCGCTAGGAATCCCGATTACGACTCCGAGGGGAAATGAGTGTTCTGCGCCCGTGAACCCGGCGGATAAAGTGTTTGAGCATCTGCTCAGCTTTCTCAAAATCGGCTATTACACCGTCCCGCAGCGGGCGCATTGCCACCACGTTACCGGGGGTACGCCCGATCATCCGCTTAGCCTCTTCTCCAACCGCCAGTAGCGTATCTGTGCTTTGGTCGATCGCAACAACCGATGGGCTCTTGCAGCACAATCCCTCTGCCTGAGACATAGACAAGGGTATTGGCAGTACCCAGGTCAATGCCCATATCTCGTGAAAAGCGACTGAAAACACCCACTAGCTTCTTCCCCCCCAAATTAAGGTTTTTTCAATGCTAGAGCAAACGTAATCGAGGTGGATTTTATACCGTTTTTCATACTCAGTCTAGTTAAATAAAAATTAAACGAATAGCTCTAGTGTGTCGGCTCGACAATCGTTCAACGCAACAAAATTAGGATAATTCAGAACAGACTGGGATAGACCCTTAATTAGAATGATAAACTTGCCCGGTTTAATGCCTCAATGGGGAAACCAGGGATTGGTTAAAGCTGTGATTCCATGATGATAGGGCTATTATTGTGGTTCTGGGTCTTTGGTGTAGGACATGCCTCTAGAAGAGGTAGTTTCTAGTATTCTCAGGAATTGGGTTGAGACGGTAGGCTTGCTATAAAGGAAAAAATGACACCAGCTAAACTTTACCGGACTGAACGAGATTCCATGGAAGATCATGGAAATCTACCCTCGACCGCGTACTACGGCATTCAAACCCTGCGAGCAATTGAAAATTTTGCCATTAGTGGCTTGCGGCCTCTACCCACCTACGTGGATGCCTGTGTCTTGATTAAAAAGGCAGCGATCGCGAACGGTGAGCTAGGCTGTATTCCCCAAGATATCAGCCAGGCAATTGTCCAGGCGGCTAATGAAGTCTTAGCTGGGCAGTGGCGAGAGCAGTTTGTGGTCGATATTTACCAGGCAGGAGCGGGTACATCACACCACATGAATGTGAATGAAGTGTTAGCCAACCGGGCCTTGGAACTACTTAATGATCGAAGCGGAATTACCAGCGCCTCAGTCCCAACGATCATGTGAACTACGGGCAATCCACAAATGATGTCATCCCCACGGCGATCCGCATTGGCGGCTTGTTAGCGCTGGAGCGCACTCTGCATCCAGCCCTGTGCCAAGCGATCGCGGGGCTGGAAAGCAAAGCAGAAGAATTTCAGGACATTGTTCGCTCAGGACGCACCCACCTGCAGGATGCCGTGCCTGTGCGCCTAGGGGAAACATTTCGGGCCTGGGCACAGATCCTGGCAGAACACCTGCAGCGGCTCAAGGCAGCCTCAGAGGATCTTACCCGGCTGGGATTAGGGCGTGCCGCCGGGAACCGGGCTGAATACCCATCCCAATACCGCGATCGCGTCAGCCAATTGCTGGCTCAATTGACGAACCAGCCCCTGAAGCCTGCATCTCATCTGATGGCAGCGATGCAAAGTATGGCCCCCTTTGTGCATGTTTCTGAGTGTCTACGGAATCTTGCTCAAGATTGCATCAAAATTTCCCACGACCTGCGCCTGATGGACTCTGGCCCTAAAACCGGCTTGAAGGAAATTCAATTGCCTCCCGTGCAGCCGGGGTCTTCGATCATGCCAGGAAAGTACAACCCGGTGATTGCCGAGATGACCTCCATGGTCTGCTTTCAGGTAATAGGCTACGACGCCACAATCGCCTTGGCTGCCCAAGCGTCAATTGGAACTCAACGTGATGATGCCCTGGTAGCCTATAACTTGATCCACAGTATTGAAATTTTGGGCAACGACCTTAAGACTTTAGCTTTGTTGCCAGCCTGAGGGAATTACTGCCAACCGCGATCGCCGTTTGGCTTATGCCGAAGGTAGTTTAGCTTTGGTCACGGCTTTGAATCCTCATATTGGTTATTTAAAGCCGCAGAAGTGGCTAAAGAATCCTTAGCAACGGGTAAGCCTTTACGGCAGATTGTTTTGGAGCAAAACTGATGAGTTCAGAAGCCTTGGCTGAGGTGCTGGATTTAGAGCAGATGAGTACTCTGCCGCCTCCAATCAATCCATTGGACCAGAAATAAATGGATTATCAAAGGTATGCTGTCTGCGCCGGATTTGCGATTGAAGCAGCCAATTAGCTGACACCTGAGTAGGCTGAACATTTCTGCAGGAAGAGCAGCCGCTAGCGAACCCGGTAAGGCTTTAGTACCCTTCCTACTCGTGGCTCAGTCGTAACTTCTTGTGCCCACCGGTCCGTGGATTTTTAGGTTCCGTGCCTTACCCGGAACACCGAGAGCCTATGGCACAATTAAGTGGGTTTGCGCTTTCAAGGTCTGTAGCTCCTGGGTTAGTTATGACGAAGTTTGTGTTTGTCACGGGGGGAGTCGTCTCCAGTATTGGTAAAGGGATTGTGGCGGCTAGCCTCGGTCGCTTGCTCAAGTCTCGGGACTACTCCGTCTCAATTCTGAAATTGGACCCCTACATTAATGTGGATCCCGGCACGATGAGCCCTTTCCAACATGGAGAAGTATTCGTCACCGATGACGGGGCAGAAACTGATCTAGATTTGGGGCACTATGAGCGGTTTACTAACACCTCGATGTCACGGCTGAATAGCGTCACTACGGGGTCGATTTACCAGGCAGTCCTGAACAAGGAGCGTCGGGGAGAATATATGGGCGGCACGGTCCAAGTAATTCCCCATATTACCAATGAGATTAAAGAACGCATTCTGCGGGTTGCCCAAAATACAACGCCGGATGTGCTGATTACTGAGATTGGCGGTACCGTTGGGGATATTGAATCTTTGCCATTCCTGGAGGCGATCCGGCAGTTTCGCAAGGAAGTAGGACGGCAGAATATTCTCTACATGCATGTGACGCTAGTACCTTGGATTCCTGCAGCCGGGGAGATGAAGACCAAACCGACGCAGCATTCGGTAAAAGAACTTCGCTCAATTGGGATTCAACCCGATATTCTGGTTTGCCGCTGCGATCGCCCCCTGCCACTGGGCATGAAAGAGAAAATGTCAGAGTTCTGTGATGTGCCAGTGGAGTGTGTAATCACGGCTCAGGATGCCAAAAGTATCTACGAAGTCCCGCTGATCCTAGAGCATGAGGGGCTAGCACAGCAAGTCCTTCGCTTGATGAACTTAGAGCAGCGCCAACCTGAATTGACTCAGTGGCAAACACTCGTGAATCGCCTCTACTGTCCAGGGCACCGGATTGATATTGCGATCGTCGGCAAATATGTCCGTTTAGGTGATGCCTATCTCTCTGTGGTGGAAGCCCTGCGTCACGCCTCTATTGCGGTGAATGCCGAATTGCATATCCGCTGGGTGAACGCTGAGGACCTTGAAGTTTATGGCACCCAGACTTACCTGGAGGGGGTCAGTGGCATCATTGTCCCCGGTGGGTTTGGCATCCGGGGGGTAGATGGCAAGATTGCGGCAATTCACCACGCCCGTGAGCAGCAGATACCTTTTTTGGGGCTTTGCCTGGGCATGCAGTGCTCAGTGATTGAGTGGGCGCGTCATACAGCAGGTCTGGAAGATGCTAACAGTGCTGAGTTTGCCCCCAACACCAGCAACCCGGTGATTAATCTCCTACCTGAACAGCAGGATGTGGTGGACTTAGGCGGCACCATGCGGTTGGGCCTTTACCCCTGCCGGATTGTTCCAGACACTCTCGTATTTCAGCTTTATCAAGAGGCTGTTATTTGGGAGCGCCATCGCCACCGTTACGAATTTAATAATGCCTTTCGCAACTTATTTTTAGAGACAGGCTATCAAATCAGCGGCACTTCCCCAGATGGTCGTCTAGTAGAGATGATTGAGCTACCCGGGCATCCTTTTTTCATTGGCACTCAGTTTCACCCAGAGTTTCGCTCCCGGCCTAATGTTCCCCATCCCTTGTTTAAGGGATTTATCCAGGCAGCGATTGATTTTTCGACCCAATCCCAAACCTATAAGGTTTTAGATACGCCTGAGGTGGCTGCCTCCAATCTTTTGCCAAGCTAGTCGAGCGGCTCCCACCATTCCCGCTTGGTTGCCCAACTCAGCACGCAATAGCTGCAAGCCTTCACGAGAGCTAGGGAGGACGCGACGATTGATCTCAGCGACAACTGCGGGAAAGAAAAATTCAGCGCTACCGCAGACTCCACCCCCAATCACAACTGCTTCCGGGGTAAGGACATAAATCGAGCTCGCGAGACCTGCCCCTAAGTCACGGCCATAGGCTTGCCAGAATGCCAAGGCCTCGGGATCTCCTGCTTTAGCCCGAGCTCCCAACTCTGCTGGGTCTAGACCTGTACGCCGTTGGATTGCTTGAACTGAAGCATACTGTTCCAGAGAGCCATTGTTCCCGCTATTACACGGGGGACCGTCCGAGTTTAAGGTGACTAATCCCAGCTCCCCAGCAGTACCGCTGCGTCCGACAAATAACTCACCGTTGAGGATCACCGCGCCCCCAACCCCTGTCCCCAAGGTCAAGAGAATCAAGTGACGGAACTTACGGCCTGCCCCCAACCAGGCTTCTCCCAGGCCCGCGCAGTTAGCATCATTAGCTAGCACTGTGGGCCGCCCCGTTTTTGCCTCTAGCCAGTCCGCTAGGGGCACATTCTGCCAGCCTGTGAGGTTAATTGCTACCCGGGCAATCCGTCCTGCCGCATCTGCCGGACCGGGTGTGCCAATACCGATCGCGATCGCTTGAGGCTCTGGGTCCACCTGTTCAATTGCCGCTGCGATCGCGGCAACGACTGCCTCCGGGAATGCAGGTTGAGGTGTGGTAACGCTGAGAGCCTGCAAGCAAACGCCATCCTCGGTAAAACGTCCCAATTTAATTGCCGTGCCGCCCAAGTCTACCCCAATCACCTGAGGTTTATAGCTCACTCCAACTGCCTAATAACTTCTACAAATGCTCCTATGCCTTATTAGAATAGCAAGCTGAGCCAGAAACTAGCTTGTTTGCGCGTGTTCCTCAGACGCCAAGTCAGCTTTCCTCCTGATAGGTGGATGAACTAACATCAGTGCAATTCACAGTCCCCACTCAACTCCCTGCTTTTATGTTTATTTTGGTTGAACTGCTGAAGGAGTGACAGATAAATGGTTCAACCAGTAACTGACGTCAACCTTTAACTTTTGACCTAAACGTAAAAGCCGCCGCAGCTGCGCTGGCTCTAATGGGGGTACCATTGCAAATTGGTCTGGGGGGACGGTTTCGCTAGCGGCGGTGAGCGCTGGGAACACCGCAAGCATTCAGGCCCAATCTGCTGCTGGAGACAGTGGAAGTACAGTTCTTGAGCTTTCTCCAAGCCAAGTTCAAGTGTAGTAGCTGGCCTAGATGGATCAGCCGCTCCATTCGCCGGCAATCTCAGCTGTAGCAGAGTCAAAGTTATGCAGGAGCTGCCACAGCAGCCTCAGAACCAGCCGCTCTAAGACTTCTTTTGCTTCTAAAAGGTTCAACCGGCACCCCAAGTGGTCTGCTTCCGTTGCGATCGCCTCCAGTTCACTTAAATTACTCAATCCCATTTGGGCATTAGCGCTGGTGGGATCGCTGATCTCCTGTTCCAGGCCCTTTAAGCAAGTGGTTGCCCGGTAACTTAAGGCAACTTCCGCTAACCTGCGGCCAGCTCCTGAGGAACGCTCAGCCCATCGCGCTGAAAGGCCATCAAGACCCCATAGTTATCGCGGTATACCTGGGTATAAAGCTGGTTCAAACAGGTGGAAGTTTGCTGAGTCAGCAGATACATAATTCGCTGGCGCTCTTCTGCAAACAAGCTGGGATAGCCCGTAGGACTGAGCACCAAACGCCTGCGTCATGGCCAGAACCGTCTGGGCAGCGCTAGCCTGCTGCAGAGATGCGAACAAAATTGCTTTGATCTCGCTGTAGGACCGTCGTCCTGAAAAAGGTTGAATACAGCAGTGAAAATCCCAGCCCCCAAGGTGCAGCACCGCAAAAACCAGATCCGCTGGCTCACGCGTAATGGTTGAGACAAGCTCAAGATGACCGACTGCTAAAGTCAGTGCTCCCATGTGTCGCAGTTGGTAGTCATGCTGACGTACCAGGTGACAGTAAACCTGGTGCTGTTGGCCATAGGAGGTAAATAAAGAACTAATAGCGTAGTGAGCCACTGCTTGATGCAAGTTGACTTGAGCCGTGGCAACCAGTTGACGATAAATCTCCCCACCGTGCTGGAACTGAGGAATATTACTAGGTGCTTGGGCCAACCGCTGGACAAACTCAGCCTCCAGCTGCACACCGGCAACGTCTCCAGCTAATTCCAAGGCCCGCACCGCATAGCGTAAGATCTGCACGCCTTCAGGCCGGGAAATCTCTTCAAAAAACCAGCCACAGCTGGTATACATCAACAAGGCATAGCGCTGCATTTCCAGCAATCGCAGGGCATCGACCTGTTCAGTGGCAGACAGGAAAACGGGCTTGGTGATCAGCCAAAAAGTGATCACGGTATTGCCTTCACCTTGAGACCCAGCCAGAATGGGTAAGGCCCGTTCCCGAAGAACTGCAATGTATTCATCTCGCGCCTTCCAGGGATCTTGAAACAAATCAGCTCCAGCCTCCTGATAAACCTGAATCAGTTGATCCCGTAACCAGTCCAGGGCATCTCGTAGCGGGCGCCGCCACTGCTGGTGCCATACCCTCCACCACCGCAGCCGCAATCGTCTTGCCAGCGCTCAACACCGTGGGCGCAACTCCAGGCAGTCAGAGGTTTGATCTCTACTTCCCAGGCCGGGGGGCTGAGGCTGAGGTAGTGAGCAAAATTGGTCACCGTCCAGCCGCGTTGGGGAAACTCTGCAGTTAAGGCGTAGGTCAAGGCTCGTTCTGTATTTCGCTTGTGGTGACCAAATGTCTCCCCATCGGTTGCCACCGCAACTAACTGAGCAGGGGCATCAGTTTGCCGCACCACTTCTCCCAAACGCTCAGCAAAGTGTTGAGAACTCCGCAGGATGTTATCAAAACCCATATCCCCAGAGATGGGTCCGTCGTAGAAGAAGATGTCGATATAATCCCACTCCCGGTTGCCACCCGGCAGAAACAACGATAGGGGCGCGTGGGATCAATTTGGCTGCTGCCGACTTCCTGCCACTGAGGTTCAGGTTCACCCGGCTGCGGCAAGGGGCGGCAGCGCTGGGCTTGTGGAAGGTGCCAGGATAATGAACCGGATATCCTCAGCCACTAAAGCTTCCAGGGTCGCGTAGTCCACAGCAGCTTCTGCCAACCACATGCCCTCAGGATCGGCCAAACCGGGAGCGGAAGTCTGCTTTGCCCCAGCGGATTTGAGTATACTTATCCCGCTGATTCGCTAACGGCATAATGATGTGGTTGTAGACCTGGGCGATCGCGTTGCCATGACCATTGAGGCGATCGCTGCTTTTGCGGTCCGCTTCGAGAATCCGCTGGTAAACCTCAACATCGTGGCGCTCCAGCCAGTTCATTAGGGTGGGACCGATGTTGAAACTGAGATATTCGTAGTTGTTGACGATCCCCACGATCTCACCGCGATCGTTCAGCACGCGAGCAAAGGCATTGCGGCGATAACACTCAGAATGAATTCGCTCATTCCAATCGTGAAAAAGGAGCTGCACTCGGTTGACGTTCAATTGCCTCTAAGTAAGGGTTTTCCCTTGGCGGTTGATAAAAGTGACCGTGTACTACGACGTAAACCCCCATTGCCTGATGCAATGGGCCATCTTGGTGAGCTTTTTCCCTGAGAGTAATCTGACCGGGCTAAGCCCTGTGGGCACTGCACAGGGACTGCGCCTATGCCTTTCACGTCGTCCGCCTGGGACGAGCCATCACCCATTGAAGACATATCCGCTGAGGCAATTTTGGAAGAACTCATGAAACAATTTCCCAATTGAAGCGATTGTGGTAGAACTTTACTCCGGCTTAAACCCTGGCAGCAGCTATTTCAGTTAGACCTGGCATTATTCAGGAGTGGGGATCAACGAATTAAACTTTACCCAGCGCCAACTTGGCAAAATAATGCTAGCGATTTGGCCGATACAAAGGAGCAGTGGGAAAAGGTGAAACTCAAAAGCTATGAGAGACTGCGAGTCCTCGTTGTAATTTTGGGCAGGTTCATGCTGTAAAAATCACAAGCTCTAGTGTTACACATTTAATCCAAGACCTTTGTGATGGAACTTTCAACTTTGGTAGAAGCAGACGACATCGGGCTAAGGTTACGGCTGGCTCTCTAGCTTAGGCTTCCTTGATTCACTCTCCTCAAATACCAAAGTAGCTTCTACAGCAGAGTAGCCAGTTGATCCTTTGTTAATGAATTTGAACTTTAAGCCTTTTGAACTTGTAGCCTTAGCATTAGTGGTGTTAAGCGCCAGCTCTATTAGCTCAGATGGACGGCCACATAGGCTCACCTTGCCTCTGGTAACCTCTGTGGTTTTCAGTTTGGCCTTCCATTGAGATCCTGTTAGTGAGTTGAAGAGAAGTAATACTGCCTAAAACTCAGGTGGCACTTATAGCGATTTCATTTCCATTATTTGAATGTGGACTCGCTGGCGATTGGCAATGGGTGATAGACTGTTTTTATCTGATGCCTACGGCATGGCCTTTCGTTTCATTTTGCCTCTATAGAGCCACCTATTAGTTCATTAAGTTGACCGTAGTCTTTTTATCCCAGGCAGCATTTGTTATGCCAATCAACAACATTATTTCTCTGGGGTTATTGGTCTTTATCCCCATTTCATTTGCAGCCGACCGTTTAGAGTGGGGATCACTAACGGTCTTCATCACTTCTGCAGTGGCAACGTTCCCCTGGCAATCTGGTTAAGCACTGCAACTGAGGAAGTTGCAGTCGTTGCAGGTCCTTCTATTGAGGGTCTATTGAACGCAGTTTTTGGGAATGCAACTGAGCTGATTATTGCCCTAGTTGCCCTTAAAGCCGGATTAGTTGACATTGTTAAAGCCAGCATTACGGGAAGTATCATCAGTAACCTACTGCTCGTCATGGGACTTGCCATGTTTTTAGGGGGACTGCGCTACAAGGAGCAAAGTTTTCAGCCAATCGTGGCGCGGGTAAATGGTTCCTCCATGACCCTAGCCGTAACAGCAATAATCTTACCGGCAACGGTAATCTATACCTCAGACGGCGTGGATCAAGGGGCAATTGAGAATCTTTTCGCTCGCGGTGGCGGCAGTACTAATCGTCGTCTATGGTCTGACGCTGCTTTTTTCGTTAAAAACCCATAGCCACCTTTACGATGTCGGATTGGCGGATTTGGAGGAAAATTCACCCCAAGCTTCTGAGAAGCAAACTCCCCATAAACCAAATTTATGGGTCTGGACCGGTGTGTTAGTCGCATCCACTGCTGCTGTTGCCTTTGAGTCAGAGCTTTTCGTTGGCGCTGTGGAGGAAGCAACAAAGGGTTTAGGACTAACCTCTCTGTTTACAGGTGTCATTCTTTTGCCCCTGGTAGGTGGAGCAGCAGAATATGTGACAGCAGTCAGAGTAGCCATCAAAGACAATATGGATTTATCGGTTTCAGTTGCCATGGGATCGAGCCTGCTAGTCGCCCTGCTAGTCGCTCCAATTTTAGTCCTAGTCGGACGAGTCATTGGGCAACCGATGGATTTAGATTTCAATCCCTTTGAGGTGGTAGCTGTAGCAGTTGCAGTCACAGTTGCCAACCTTATCAGTCTAGATGGGCGCTCCAACTGGTTAGAAGGGATACTGCTCTTAGCAACCTATACCGTTCTAGGGTTGGCCTTTTATTTTCATCCGGCGTAATTTCAGCCCACATGACCTAGCCTGACGTTAAATTTTGCTCCCTTGACAACGACCGACACGCATCTGTGTATTTTCACTCTGCTGAAGGAGTTGTATACAGTGCGAGTTAGTGTATGCAGAACTAGTTCCTATGTTTGTACGTCACTTAACCGAACTAGTGTACTCAGCTTAGAGGAGAGTCAGATGGGTGTAGGGCTACCTGAATTCGTTGAAAACCCTGAGAATCGCTGTCCAGTAGTGTTACTGCTTGATACATCTGGCTCAATGTCGGGTGAACCAATCAGAGCTTTAAGCCAAGGACTGACTGTTTTTCAAAGCGCCGTTCAAGAGGATGAGCAAGCAGCACTGAGGGTGGAAGTGGCAGTCGTGGCCTTTGGACCAGTCCGGCTCATGCAAGATTTTGTGACGATCGACCAGTTTACCCTCTCTCCCTGGAAGCAACTGGGTTGACTCCAATGGGGGAAGCGATCAACTATGCCCTGGATTTGCTTGAAAGTCGTAAGGAAACTTATCGAGAGAGTGGCATTCAGTATTATCGACCTTGGATCTTTTTAATTACAGACGGAGCACCCAACCTCAATTCTCCTTGGCAAGAGGCAGCTCAGCGTGTCAAGGACGCTGAAAAGAATCGCAAACTTAGTTTCTTTGCAGTGGGTGTTCAGGGTGCAGATATGGACACACTAAGACAGATTACTCCCTTGGATCGTCCACCAATGCTGCTTCACGGTTTGGACTTTAAGTCAATGTTCGTTTGGCTTAGCGACTCGATGCGTCGGGTTTCGAGCAGTACTGTTGGGGGAGAAATGGTGGCTCTGCCACCTGTCGGCTGGGGTCAAATTACAACCTGAATAAGTCAGATTACAACCTAAACAATGTGAGGAAATTTCATGGTGTGGAGGGCGATCGTTAGGTCCTCTATAGGAACGAGCCATAAAAAGCGGCAGTTACCTTGTCAAGATTACGGGCAATACATCATTGCTACTGATGACGTTATTGTAGGAGCCGTTGCAGACGGGGCTGGCAGTGCTAGGTACTCTGACATTGGTGCTGAGGTGGCGGTTAAGACAGCCCTACTCAATATTGGGGAGTGGCTTGAGAGACAAAAACTGACCCTACCCCTTTCCGAGGAACAGGCTGAAACAATTTTCAGTTGGGTTTTGGAAACCGTCGTGATTGCTCTAAAGCAGGAGGCAGCAAATAGCGGTTATGCCTTAAACGATCTCGCCTGTACCCTATTAATTTTCGTTGCTGCCCCTGGCTGGGTTGCAGCAATGCAGGTTGGCGATGGATTTATCGTTGCCGGGTCCCAAGCCCATGAATATCGGCTGCTTTTTCAGCCCAACAAAGGGGAATTTATCAACGAAACAACATTTGTGACGGCATCGAATGCTCTAGAGGAAATGCAGGTTTGTGTCAGTCCTGGGAATCAAGCATTTATTTGCGCTGCCACTGATGGACTAGAGCGGGTAGCTATCCGTATGGATGAGTGGATGCCTTTCGAACGGTTTTTTCAGCCGCTGCAGGAATATATGTGGGCAACCACTAGTCCAGAACAAGAGGACGAATATATTCGTAACTTCCTAGATTCTGAACGGCTAAACGCCCGCACTGACGACGATAAAACTTTACTGTTGTGTGTTTATGGCAAGCAGTGATACGACTGTAAAAGTTTTCACTTGTGCCAGCACGGGAAAGCCTCTTCGTTTGGGTAAACGGATTGCTAGTAGCGGAGAGGGGACTGTTTGGTATACCGATCGCCAGGGCTACCTAGCAAAGCTTTATCACTCGCCAACGGCGGAACGGGTGAGGAAGTTACAGGTAATGGTTGCCCATCCTCCTGTTGACCCAATGCTGAGTCGCAACCATATTTCGCTTGCCTGGCCTCAAGACTTACTCATCGATGCCAGTAGGAAATGCGTCGGTTTTTTGATGCCAGCAATTTCCCAAGGAGTCGATCTTACCAGTGTTTACAACCCCAGGTTACGCAAGCAAAAAATTCCCCGTTTCAACTGGCGTTATCTTCACACCACAGCCTTAAACATTGCCTGGATTATTCAAGAAATTCATGCCAAGGGGCATGTACTAGGGGATATTAAGCCCCAGAATATGCTGGTGAACGATCAGGCCCTCATTTCTGTCATTGATACAGATTCATTTCAGATTCGCGATCCGCGAACAGAAAAGATTTATCACTGTACTGTTGGTTCTGAGGGTTTTACCCCTGCTGAACTACTGGGAAAGGAACTGGCTTCCTTTGAGCAAACTGAAGTGCATGATCGGTTCCGGCTAGCAGTACTCATTCATTTATTACTGTTTGGTGACCATCCTTTTAAAGGCAAATGGATAGGTCCTGGAGACCCCCCAGATCCTACTGAGCTGATTCGCCGAAATTACTGGCCCTACACTCCCGGTAGCCTGATTCAACCAGGTCCCTATACAATTCCTTTAGATGTTGTGCATCCAGAGTTGCAGCAATGCTTTCTTAGATGCTTCAACAATGGCTATCTGGCACCAAAGTCACGTCCGAGTGCAGCAGAGTGGTGCCAGGCGCTACAGAAAGCGATCGCAGATCTCACAGTCTGTAGCCAGGTTTCTAATCATTGGTATAGGCGGACCTACAAACACTGTAACTGGTGCGAACGAAAACAGAAATTAGGAACTGATATTTTTGATATCTACAGTACGGCTCCGGCTGTTACCCATCCGCAAAGCAGCTTCTCCGCCGCAAGGCACGTTAATGGACGTTCGCCGTTACTCCCCAACTCCCCTCAGCACCACCGCAAAAGGTCCCCTCAAATAGCTGTTGCGGCAGGTATCCCTGTGACCACACCAAGCTTCTCCTCACCGCTTCGGCAAACGCTCCTGCTTGGTGGTATTCTTTCTCTCTTAACTGGAGCAGGGATATCTCTATTTTTTGTCTTTCAACCTAATTACTGGGCACCCACTGCGAGGCGGTCGCTGCCAGGAAGCCAAGCGCTACAAAATATAGCGCTTGCCAACACATTAACAGGCCATTCAAGTCAAGTTGTTGGGGTTGCAGTGGGTGGCAATAGCCAGATCCTGACCAGTGTGGGCAAGGACAGTACAGTTAAGCGATGGAGTTTGAATACTGGGGAACTACTCCACACTTTTCCCAAGAATTCATCTCAAGTAAATGCTGTTGCCTTTAACCTTAATCGCCAGGTTGTTGCCACTAGCGGAGGCGATCCAACTATCAAGGTGTGGCACTTGAGTACGGGCAAACTTCAGCGGACCTTTTCGAGCAATACCGGTCCTAACTATGCTATTGCCTTTGATCCAGTGGGTCAGTTTCTTGCCAGTGGTGGTAGTGACGAGAAAATTAGGGTCTGGAGCTTAAGCACTGGCAAACTTCTTCGTACTTTCTCCGGTAGCTTGGGCCCAGTGCAAACCCTTACTTTCAGTCCAAACGGGCAAATTCTAGCGAGTGGTGGCGAGGATAGAATGGTCAAAGCCTGGAGCATGAGTACCGGAAAGTTACTTTATACCCTTCCTGCAGACTCATCAACGGTCAGTACCCTCTCCTTTAGTCCAAATGGAAGCACGCTTGCCAGTGGTAACCGTAGCGGCGCAATCAAGGTGTGGCATCTAGCTACCCAGAAACTCCGATATACCCTCCTCGGAGATTTATACCAAGTGAACGCTCTAGCTTTCAGTCCAGATGGGCAGACGCTAGCCAGCGGCGGCGAGGACGAAACGATTAAGCTATGGAACCTCCAGACCGGCGTACTGTCCCGTATCCTGTCTGGCCACTCGGCCTGGATTAGCGCTGTTGCCTTCAACCCTGATGGGCAAACCCTTGTCAGTGGCAGTCAGGATGCAACGATCAAAGTTTGGCGAGTACGGTAGATTGTCTTCCTTGTTTCCTCAATGCATTTGCCTAGGGCTGCTTATACTAGAAGGATAGGCTTATTCGCAACCGGCTCAAGCTGATTTGCCCCTGTGTAGCTTAGGGGCGCAGGTGAGTTCCCTTACCGCCGTTGAAGATAATCGCTTTCTAAGGTGTTGTAAAGCTCTCCAAGCATTTGTCTTAGCCCCTGCCGCCATTGAGCAGTATGGGTTACTAAAACTTCAGATACATTTTATCAAGCAATCACTGAAAAGGCTGGCCTTTGAGCGGGTGTGGGATATTCAGACGTTGTGATCGGTACAACTCGCTCTACCTTTAAAGAAAAGCCCAGCTGTCTGGCTTCTTCGAAAATAGCGACGGCGAAGTCATACCAACTAGCAACACCGCTATTGGTGAAGTGATAGGTCCCAGCGATCGCCGGGGTAAATTTGAGTGACAACTGAGTGATGGTCTGAGCAAGATCTCCCGTCCATGTGGGAGTGCCAACTTGGTCTGAGACAACTCGAATCTCGTCACGCTCAGCTCCCAGGCGTAGCATAGTTTTCACAAAGTTATTTCTACCATGAGCCCCATAGACCCAAGCGGTTCTGAGAATATTATGGCGATCGCAAACTTGGCGAACGTTCTCCTCTCCCACAAGTTTGGACTGCCCATAAGCATTAATTGGGCTGACAGCATCTAGCTCAGTGTAAGGAGAACCTTTTCTGCCGTCAAAAACATAATCTGTGGAAATATGCACGAAAGTTGCTCCTACTCGCTGAGCGGCTTCAGCGATAAGCATTGGTGCAACGGCATTAATTGATTTTGCAAGCTCAAATTCGCTCTCAGCTCGATCAACAGCTGTATAAGCCGCAGCATTAACAATCAGGTTAGGCCGAACTGTCTCTATAACCTGACGGCAAGCATCAGGTTTCACCAAGTCAAATGTTTCCCGCCCAACGCCAGTGACCTCACCATAATTTACAAGTATTCTATGGAGTTCTTGGCCTACCTGCCCAGTGATTCCTGTGAGCAAGATTCGCCTCATAGAAAGACCTCTGCTTTCTTCAAGGGTTGGCCTGCTTGGTCTTTCGCAGACAAAACTGGGTGAGCGGTTAATGGCCAATCGATCGCCAGTCTGGATCATTCCACTGCAAGCATCGCTCATACTGAGGAGCATAGTAATCAGTAGTTTTATATAAAATTTCAGCACAGTCTGAAACAACTAAGAAACATGAGCAAACCCTGGTGGAACCCAAAGCTGCCACTTGTTCTTGGCACTGAGCAGGCAGCCAACCCACTGGCCAAAGGTCGAGAGACTTTTCTTAAATCTACTGCTACATCAAATACAGTACCAACCACCACCCGCACAAGCTTACCCTGGGGCTGCTGAATCTGATAGTGTAGGCCACGCAAAACGTTATGGGCAGAACGGGAATGGTTATCCTGCACAAAGTGAGTCATAACTCCAGTTTCTTTAGTAAAACCACCCTCGTTGTAGCTTTCATAGAAAAAGCCCCGGTTGTCTTCAAAAATCCGAGGCTCGATAATCAAGACGTCGGCAATATTCGTGGGCAAAATGTTCATAATCACAGTGATGTACAGGTCCCATAACCCTAATGAGAACTTTATGAAAATGCTGTCGCTTGAACCCTACAGCATTTTCTGACGTTATTCAGAATCGTTGCGGAGTAGTAATAGGTTTTTAATAATTTTAGAGACAGTCTACAAGACTTGTAACCTGCTTCTACTGACCGGAAGTGTAGCTCATGGGTCCAAGATCTTCTACCAGTAGCCATGGAATTAAGCTGCATCTTTACCAATTATTACCTGGTAAACTTCAAAGAGTTTTGGAGCCTGTTCCAATCACCGTCAATCACCAGCAAGCTTTTTTTCAGGTTAATAATTAACCTCGGACGCTAAGCATACCGGCGATCGCTGAAGTTGCAGCAGAAAAAAACGCTGTGCCAAAGAGCCACCAGGCAGCAGTTTCTGCGACCTTTTGTTTTGCTTCCTGTTGCTGCTGGGCTTGGCGTCCGCGAGTTTCTTTAATGAGTCGCTCTAGCTTGGCCGTCAGTTGACCGGGTTGTGGTTCGCTAGGATGAGCAGACTGTAAAACGCCAATCAACCCATTATCTGCAGGTTTCTCTGGTTGCTGACCCCAAAACTGTTGCCAAAAGGCTTCCCACTGGTCTACCGCCTGGGTGACATTTTGTTTAGAAAAGTCCGTACGACTGGCTACCATATCTACTAAGGTTTGGCGGTTGGCATGATGCATCTGGTTCTCTCTAGCAAGAGATTGCATCTCTGGGTCAGTGACCAACCGTTGAAATTTGTCTTGAAGCTCTTGATGCTCCCCCTCTGATAATCGGAGTTTATGGAGGTAATTGTCAATTGCCTTACCAGCGGTGGCCGAGTCTATTGCTAAGCTCAGTTCCCGTCGAACGGCAGTTGCAGCCGCGTCTGCAGTAGAAACCACTTGCTCGGTTACATTCTTAGCGCCAATTGCGACAGCCGCAGTACCGACAATTCCTTGCAACCCAGAAGTTGCCGCGTTCACAACCGTACCAATTAAGGAACCCGCTGATGTTAAACTGACGCCCAACAGTAGCGAGAAGTACGCTGCCCAGATTACTGTGCCTAAAATTGCGCCTAAAACCGCATCGTGGGTAAGGCAGAGTTTTACCGACAGAAAACAAGCAGCAAATAAGGAGATGCTGATCGTCCCTAAGGTTCGCAGGCCAACTACAGCTCCAACCTTCGTAATCCTATCATCCATGCTGTCTCCTGCATTGGAGTCAGGCTGGTCCTCAGAGTGTGAGTAGGAGATGCCTAAGGCAATGAAGAAGTTGGTGATCAGCAGTTGGAAGGCTATAGCAAGGACAATTCCAGCAACTATGACTAAGAAGCCTTGGGAACCTGAGAAGCTCAGGGCAACATCTTCTAGAGCTGTGACTTCAACCGGAATTTGAGCTGGCCAAAATTCGGCGCTGCGTCTTAGTGTGAGTTCAATACCCGGAATCATACTTTGTTCGTTTAAATACAGTACTTATAAGGCCTTCATAATATGTTTGCCGTTGGCTTTCACTCTGCCCAACGAGCGAAAAAAAGCCCCTTGAAGGGGCCTAATTTTTATTGATGGTAAGGCGGATAAATGGTTAGTTAATCACCGCGATCGCCCCAGCAATTGCCGAGGCGGCAGCAGAGGTCAGGGCTGTGCCAAATAGCCACCAGGCAGCGTTTCCAGCGGCTTTACGTGTTTCTTCTGCCTGCTGTTGTGCCTGCAGCTTCACCGCCTCTAGGCGCCTTTGTGCTTCCTGTTGAATCCGTTCGGCCCGCTGCAGCACGTTGCTGCGAGCTCCTTCAATTTGATCAATGATGCGGTTGGCATCTGCTTCAGATATATCCTGACGAGAGCTGAGAACAGCAACCAGAGTATCACGGTCAAATGAGCTCAGGCGATCACGCAGGGCATCAAACCCGGCTTGCGGATCATCAAACAATTTCCGAACATCCCGCTTAATTCCGTCGTAGTTCAATTCAGGACGGTCCAAAGAGTTGAGGTAGTTGCGGATACGAGCAAAAATGCCATCAATCACAGACTGAATCCGTCGCTGGATATTACGCACTTGCTCGACAAACTGACTCTGGACGGACAGGATTTGATCGGCAATTCGGTTGGCTTCTGCCTCTGAAATATCCTCTCGCTGGGACAAAAGGGCGACAAAGGTAGAGCGGTCAAACTGTGAGAAGCGATCGACTAAACTCTCTAGCCCGACTCGCGGATCGTTGAGTAGCAACTGCAGGTCCCGCTTGATGCCTTCTGGGTTTAGTTCGGCTTTATTCGTATTCCGCAAGTAGCTCTCTAAAGTGGCTTCAAAGCTCTGTACCCTTGCTTGAGCCCGGTTCGCCAGTCGCCGGGGAGCTCTGATAACGCTGCGGATGTTTTCCTGGACCTGATCAATGATTTGATTCACTTGCTCCTCGCTCAAGTCCTGCCGCTGGCTGAGTAGCTTCACCAGGGTTTCTCGGTCTACCTGCGCCAAGCGCCGGCGCAGGGCCATGGTTCCCGTCCTCGGATCGTTGAGCAGCGTATTGAGGTCTCGTTTAATGCCCTCTGGGTTCAGTTCTTCCCGGTTCGTGTTTCGCAGGTAATCAGCCAAGGTGCTGGTAGCCTGGTCGTACTGGCCCCGCACTTGGCTGGCTAACAGCTGTGGAGCGTGTAGAATGTCGTAGCGCACCGTCTCAACTTGATCAATCACTTGATTGACTTCCGACTCGCTTAAGTCTTGTCGTTGGCTGAGCAGTTGCACCAAGGTATCGCGATCGAAGTGAGCCAATCGGGTCCGCAGGGCAGCTAGCCCAGCCTGAGGATCATCTAAAAGGGTTCGTAGGTCTCGTTTGATGCCCTCAGGATTCAGTTCTGCTTTATTTGTATTGCGTAAATAAGACTCCAGTTTAACCTGGAGGGCTTGGGCTTCCGCTCGGGCGCGGTCCTGGACCCCCTGTGCTTCACCTAAAACCTGATCGCGGGCGTTTTCCAGCTCACGAACCATTAACACGACTTCTTCTGGTGTCAGGTCTTGTCGGCTTTCCAGCAGTTGCCTAAAGGTAGCGTGATCAAACTGGCTCAAGCGAATGCTCATCTGCGTGTAGTCAGCGTCTGCATCTTCCAGCAATGGTTTAAAGTCGCGTTGAATCGCTTCTGGGCTGAGTTGAGACTTGTTCACTGTGAGCAGGTACTGTTCAACTCGCCGCCGGACTTGTTGCGACTCCTCTTGGAGTTCCGCTGCCTGCAGTGTAGTTAACACTTCCTGCCGGATTCGTTCAGCTTGATCAGCAATTCTGGCAATTTCTGCCTGGGTAAACACCCCTCGCTGTTGGAGCAAGTTGGTAAAATCCGTGCGACTAAGCTGTTCGAGCTGCTGGCGCACCACTCCTGGAGCAGCAGCTGGGTCGTAGATCACCTCACGAAAATCTTGCTCAAGCCTATCGGGGGTCATTTCCCAGGAGTGTGTATTCAGCAGATAATTTTCAACATCAGCCCGAATCGTGTTGTAGGGTTGCCCACCGGTGGCGCTGCTGACTTGCTCTGTGACCTTACCTCTCAGGGTTTGCAACCTATCTAAGATTGTTTCTACATCTAAGTCAGAGAGGTCTGTTCTACCCATTAAGGAGCTTGTCAGCGTCGAGAGGAGCATCGAACCTGCCTGAGCCAGCATGCCAGAACTTTGTCCACCAGAACTTTGTCCGCCAGAACTTGTTGCGGTTTCCTCTGGTTGAGCGCCTCGGGAGGCACGAACTTCAGCAATTAACTGATCAAGCTTGGAGCTGAGATCCCGAGACCGCAACTCCTCAGGCTGAGCAGACTTGAGGTAATCCAGCAATTCCCCAGTGGGATCGCGGCGCTGCTGACCGAGAGTTTGCCGCCAAACGGATTCCAGTTGGTCTACAATCCGGTCAACTTCTTGTTTCGACAGGTCCGTACGACTGCGAACTAAATCGACAAAGGTCTGGCGATCAATAGTACGTAAGCGATCGCTCCCCGCAAGTGAGCGCAGTTCTGGATCGTTAAGCAGTCGTTCAAATTCTCCCCGGATTGACTGAATATCTAGCCCAGGAGGCCGGAGGGTTTGCAAATAATCCTCAACGGTTTCCCGGACGCTAAGCGGGTCAAGTCCTGAACCGAGTTCCCGGCGGACTGCAGCAACGGCAGCCTCTGCCGTGGAAACAACCTGATTGTTGACCGCTCCCATTCCCAATGCTGCCGTTGCTGTCCCGACTAGAGCTTGAAACCCCGAGGTTGCGGTATTGACAACAGAACCAATTAAAGAACCTACGGTTGTTGAACTTACCCAGACGAGGAGTGAGAAATACGTCGCCCAAATTACTAAAGCAACAATCGCCCCTAGCCCCCCGTTATCCAGGAAGCTCAGCTTAACGGCCAGAAAGCAAGCAATAAATAAAGAGATTGTGACCGTCACCAAGGTCCAAAGCCCGACGGCAAAGCCGATTTTGCGGATAGTACCTCCCAAGCTACCTCCCCCCTGATCGCCATCAGACTCTGAGGAGTTGCCTAGGTAAGAAATCCCGGCAGCAACCGAGAGATTGGTCAACAGTAGTTGAAACGCAAAGGCCAACACCACCCCGGCAATTAAGGCGATAAAAAAGTTAGGACCAGAAAAGACAAGTGATGCCTCTTCTTGTGTGTCAATCCCTGGATCGCCTACCTGCGCTATCCAAAATATTATGCTCTGCAATTCAGGCAGAGCTCCTGTAATCTGAAACATGGTATTTCCCTCGTCAAAGCTTAAGTTCACGGCAGATCTTACAAGGACTGCTTGAGTTGCCACTGCTTATTGTTACAAAACACGTTGCTTGTGAGTCACGATCCCTGAATCGAGGCGACAAAACATCCTCCCCAAGTTGGATGGCAATACTTCATTGCCAGTTAAGGTGTTGCTGCCCCACCCAGCACCGGACTAGACGGTGAGGCCGATTGATCCGGCGCTGGGCCGAGTGGACTTGGTGCAGATTGGCCGGGACTTAGTGGAAGCTGGGGCTGCGCCGGATTGCTAAGGCCTGGGTTAGTAACAGGGGGTGGTGGCAGAATGCTCGGAGTCTCACCGGCTTGAGGCGCCGCCGCTGGTTGGGTGGCCAGAGCAACGCGATCGCCCCCTACAGAGCGGAGTAAATCTAGCACCTGAATCACTTCGTTGTAGCTCACCAGCTGGGAGGCGTTGAGAACCATCAAGCCGCCCGGTTGAGATCTGCGATAGTTCAGCAGAATCCCTTTTAACTGCTCACGGGTGACAGGCTCTTTTTCTACGTAAGTCTGCCCAACCTGATCAACGCTGACCACCAGCATCTCTCGCATTTGCGGTGCACCCGTACTGGCTTTAGGGAGATCTAGATTAATGGCTTGCTGACGCGTCAACCCTACAGCAGCCAGGATAAAGAAGGTCAGAATACAGAAGATGACATCAAGGAGGGGAATGATTTCAATTCGGATCTCTGGGAGAGTGGAATCTAAGTTAATCTTCATCGCAAAATACTATGAAATCTTAATAACCCGATGAATCCGGTCGCTCGGTGGTTGATTTGAGTAAGTACCCTGGGGTCTGGTTTGTGCGCGACCAAGCCTGGCGGTAGGTTAACTCTAGTTCATTTCCTGCCCTATGGAACATCCTGGTTTGTTGGAATAAGAATGCTTGAAATAAGCGATAAAACACTAGGGCTGTAATAGCAATTACAAGTCCGGCGGCAGTGCTGATTAAAGCTTCACCAATACCTAGCGTGACTCCAGCTGTTGAAGCCGTACCCAGATCGCCAAGCCGAATTGAACCCAGCGAACTAATCAAGCCCAAAACAGTGCCCAGAAGCCCTAATAGGGGAGCCAGAGCAATGACAGCCTCTAAAACCTTGTCGCCTCGCCGCATTGAGTTAAGTTCCTCGTCAGCTGAGGCTTCCAAGGCCAAACGAAAAACTTCTGGTTCCTGATTTGCCAGCCTCAGCGGCGTGTAAAGAAACCGCCCAATGGGTTGATTGTTGGCTTGCCTAGCCAGGTCAGTTGCTTCCTCCCAGCTGCGGCGAGCCGCATCAAGGATCTGCTCAGCAATCTTCTTTTCCCCTCGAAGAACATTACTCCAAAACCACAACCGCTCAAAAATAGTGGCAATTGCCAATATCGATGAATCAGGAGTAGCAACCTGGCTAAGCCACCCCTTTGGAATACTTCTACAATGTTCACTACTTCTCCCTTACCATTTACTCCTTTTATGTACGCTTGGCCTACAAGCTCCATCCTATAGAAGTCTAAAGCTTTAACGATTAGTTACAAGTTTCTGCATAAATTTGCGGGATATCCACACCTGAACTTTTCGGATTAAGTTTGTCAAGATAAAGTTAATTTCGATATTAAATTTTCAGGATAACGTCACTTTAAGAGGACAAAAGTTATGGGGTTTTCAGCGAAATCCATTTATAGCTGGTATCGTGGCGCGATTCGTAATCCTAAATATCGCTGGTGGCTTATTTTAGGAACTCTAGCTTATTTACTAAGCCCAATCGACATTGCGCCTGACTTTTTACCAATCATAGGTCAACTTGATGATGTTGCGGTTCTCACCTTGTTAGTTTCTGAAGTCACACAACTACTAACCGAGCGTATTCAGTCCCGGCGTCAGAACCTGAACCAACCTCATGTAGAACAGAAGGATACAGTTGATTTAGAGGCAACCTCAGTAAAGTAACTAGGTTTTTAGCTTTCTTTTGCAGAATATGGCCAGCTTTTCTCACCCTAAATCTGCTGGCTGATCGCCCCTTAAATTTCTATTGTTACGAAATCACTGCTAGCAAATCTTAGCGCTCAGTGAGCTGGGTCTCTTGCAATAAGCTGATGAATCAGAGCGATGCTATTTCTGTAGGTGTTGTAGCATTAAATTCCTTGCTGGTTTTGGTATTCCTATCGCCAATGCAAACTTTTAGCGAGTTTCTCGAAGGTGAGATAAGCCAGCGCCGGGGTAGTAAGTGCCCAAAATATGAAGATAATTGTAGCCCTGTGTTGCCAGCTTATAGGCTCCAGTTTGGCTCATGCCGCTGCCACCAAAAACCTTGGTAACAATCTCATCGGTAGCAGCGTACATAGACTCGACCAGCCCCCCCTGGTAAGACAACAATAATCCTTTGGTCTCATTGACCGCAGCTTGGGTAGTATTGGCCTCTGTCCGAATACCCTCATACTGCTGCCAGCGAGTTGTAGAGCCTAAATCATAAAAGGCATGAGCTGGCCTCAGGATATGAACCAAAGCATAGGAGCGCGCAGCGATCGCTTGTGCCTTAAGTGCTTCCAGGGGCCAGTAAGCGGGCATTTCTCCCCCAACAACGCTGTAGAGATACTGGTCCAGATCCACGTGATTGACAGCCAGAAGTTTATTATCCTGGAGTACTAACTGGACTTGACCCCGATACCAGCGGTCACCGACATAGACTGCCCCGCCCCCTGTCGGCTGAATCCAAATCGCTGTGGCAGCTTGCCATTCACCAAGCCGGATCACTGCTTCGTCTGCCTGGGACACTTGAGCTTGACTAGCTGCAATTTTTCCTAGCAGGTGCCCTTGGCTATCTAATACAGCTGCAGATGTGGAAGTACCGATTACAAGTGAGTCAGCGTTGGTCGTAACAGCAACGCGCAAATTTACGCTCGGCGACTTTTTTGGTGGGTCAACCGCCTTTAAGGGGATTGGTGCTATGGTTCGCGGCTGGAGGACACTTTGTTTTGTTTGGGTATCGGGGTTAGTAGGACGATGAGAAGCCTTATCTTGAGCTTTGCGATTAACAGAGGGTTGGCTGCTGGGCTTCTGATCTTGTAATGGCTGAGACACGAGTGGAACCCTGAGGGTACCCTGATCTTGCTGCTCCGGCTGTTGACTAGTCTCTTGGCGGGACGTCGTTGGAGCATTGAGCCGAATCAAGAGGAATGCTAGCAAAGCTATACCACCAATAGGAACAATCCTCTGGGTAAAGAGTTTTCGCAAAGCGGTTCGAGGAATTTTCTGTATCGTCAACTGTTTGGACTCCAAAAGGAATTGGGATGACAGCCCGAGCCGACTACTCTGTGTTAACGGGGCTCTCAGACTACCTGATATTTCTTGCCCAGTCTATCAGTAGCTGTCAATAACCTCCTATTTCTGCCAGCTCTAGAAGGTATCGGCCTATCACCAGTGGGCAGACTAAATGTGATGTACCGCTACGCCTCAGGAAAAGCCTATGAAAATTCAAGGAGAGCTTTATTGTGGTTGGTGGGTTTTAGCAATCTCTAAAGAAGGCCACTGGAGTAGCGAATGCCATGATCCAGAGGGCGAGGTCTGTACAGATTGGTTATTGTACGAAACTGCTGCAGAAGCGATTAATGCTGCTAAGGAGTTTGTGAATCTGGACCTCGCGCGCTCAGCGCTCTCCTACGTCTTAGATGACTGGCTGGAGGAGCAAAAGATTTCTAGTCAAGAGCACTGGAAGTCGCTGATGTCCCTTTACAGCGATACTTACCAGACCTACCGCTAGTAACACTAGCAGATCGTGAGCAGCCGGCTAACAAAAATCACTGGAGCGTTGATCCCGTTCTCCTAAATGCATCATCCTAGAAGAGGCTAGAAGAGGGAACGAAAAAGGAGCACCAGATGTCTGAAAAAACCGGGCGACCCACTGACTCACAACCCGACGAGTGGCAGCGAGATTTAAATCCTGAGCTAATGGCGGGTCGCAATGTCGGTCTTGAGGGGCAACATCCAGAGAAAGATGCCTCCACCGCCTATGAGATTAAGGAACTCCATGACCGGCTGGAGGGCTATACCAGTGATGACCTGAAACAGATCCCTGTGATGCCCCATGGCAGCCGCTTGGAGCAGGGTGCAAAGTACATTGACCTGCAAGACCCAGAGCGGCGGGAGTTTACTGCCATGGGTAATATGGCAGCCGGGCCCAATAATTGGTATGTTCCCAAAACTGAGGTTGGTTATCAACTCTGGAACCGGCTGACTGGTGTAGAGAACCCTGAACGCCTGGGTGAAGCCAGCGATTCTTAATTTTTTAAGACAATACTCGATCCAGCCGTTTGGCTGCGCCTCAGATACCTGCTTAGGACTGGTTCTGCCGCACAAGCTTCCAGAGAGGGTGGCTTGGGCCTTGTTTGCGAATCTGTAGCACTTGCTGCGCCAAACGCTGTTGCTCACGTTGGGGCCTGCCCCCAAGAATACTGCGACTTTGCCAGACCAGAACCGCAATGGTCATCCCCATACAAAAGGCCAGGCCGACAGCCGGGAATCGGTTGTAGATGACACTGTAGCGCACAGCTGCCCAGGTAAAGTAACTGAATAACAAACTAATTTGCGATCGCAGGTACCAAAGACTGAGCGTTCCCACAGTCAACCAAAGCAGGATAACTACCAACCACCGACCGTAAACGGAAATTCGATACAGCCTTTCTATTTCTTGGGCAAAGGCTGAGTCAGGGGGGATATTTCCCTTAGCCTCAGAAGGTAATTGCGATTGCTCCATAGGACTGAGGTAGGATGAGTTCAAACCCCTGCGACATTCATCTAAGTCATCGGCTCAACATCAGTGCTATTAGTGGTAGCTAGGTTTGAGCCCCCTGGGTGGCGGTTGCGCCACCAGGCCAATAGGGTGCTGGCAATGAAGATGCTAGAGTAAGCGCCCATTGCAAACCCAATAATCAGGGCAAGAGCAAAGTTTTTCAGCGTTTCGCCGCCAAACAAAAAGATCGCTGATAACGTTAACAATACTGTCAACGTCGTATTCAGTGACCGGGTCAGGGTTTGATTAACCGCCTCGTCCACTACCTGATTGATCGAGTAATCGGGGTGGAGCTTGAGGTTTTCTCGAATGCGGTCGTAGATCACCACTGTATCGTTGACTGAAAAACCGACAATGGTGAGCAGCGCCACAATAAACAGGCTATCCACTTCAGTACCTTGCACCAGCCCTAGAATCGCGAAAGCACCCACAGTCACTAAAACGTCGTGGAACAGGGCAACAATGGCAAAAAAGGCATAGTCGAACTGAAAGCGCAGGCTCAGGTAGACAATAATCCCCGCAAAGGAAACCACCAGGGCCAGCAGACCGGAGGTCAAGAGCTGCCGACCGATTGTCGGACCCACCGTATCAATTTGGGTACTGGCTGGAGCAAAGGCACCAATATTTTCACTTAAGGCCGTTTGTAGTTGGGTGCGCTGCTCAACCTCCAGTGGCACAGTCCGAATAGAGATAGCGTGCAGCTCGTCTCCCAAGATCTGAATGCTGCTATTCCCTAGGCCCCGCTTCGCCAGCACGTCACGGGCAACCGCCAGGTCAATTGGGCGATCGCAGTTATTGGGTTGGCTACAGTCCAATTCAAACTGTAAGCGAGTGCCGCCGACGAAGTCCAGGCTGGGCCGCAGGGGAGCACCAATCTGTTGCCAGGAAACCAACATGGCAATCAGGCCACTCACAATTACTACGGCTGAAATTGTCCACCACAGCGATCGCTGCTTGATGACACTAAGCTTCATCGCGCCACCTCCATGGGACAAAACAGTTTAGGTTTACGCAGCTTGGGAAAACTCAGGGCAAACAGCAGTAAAGTGCGGCTACAGGTGATTGCCGTAAACATACTGACACAGATGCCAATCGCTAGGGTGACGGCAAACCCTCGCACCAGCCCTGCCCCCAACCAAAATAGTGCAGCGCAGACAATCAGGGTAGTGACATTGCTATCTAAGATACTCGAGAAGGCTCGGAAGAAACCCGACTCCACTGAACGATAGAGAGTTTTCCCGCCTCGCAGTTCTTCGCGAGTTCGCTCAAAAATCAGCACATTGGCGTCAACCGCCATCCCAATGCTGAGAATAAATCCAGCAATACCCGGCAAAGTCAGCGTCACACCTAGCAGCACGAAAATGGCAAAGGTCAGCAGGGCGTAGAGAGTGAGCGCCAAGTCTGCAATCAAACCCGGCAGACGGTAGTAGGCCACCATAAAGATCAAAACCAGAATCAAGCCCCCAACTCCAGCATAAATACTGCGCCGGATACTATCCTTACCCAAGGTTGCCCCCACCGTACGATTCTCAACCACACTCACGGGGACCGGGAGGGCACCCCCTCGCAGCTGCACGGCCAGATCGTTGGCGGATTGGGCAGTAAAGCGTCCGGTAATCTCGGCGCTGCCTCCGGCGATGCCCGTCTCGGCATACTGGACTTGGACGGTAGGCGCACTAATCAGCTTTTGATCGAGAAATATCCCAATGGTGCGGCCTGTGCCAGCAATCTTTTTCGTCAGATCTGCAAACATTTCCCCGCCCTTGGCGTCAAAGCGAACCACCACACTCCAGCTAGGGGAGCCGGGAGCGGTAGGTTGGGCCAGGGCATCTTTGAGATTTTCTCCTGTAAGGCCGGTTCGCTCGTACAGCTCGGCGATCGCCAGGTAGGTTTTTTGCAAAGCCTCCTGATTTTTGGCGATCGCCGCGGCATCCTCAGTCTTTTGTAACTGGGCTTGTT
>JAUJON010000371.1 GCA_030447595.1 Thermosynechococcaceae cyanobacterium YX3bin19 | reverse complement strand
TACGCCGGTCACTACTCACGGATTGAGTCAGTCAGCCAGGGGATTTCTTCCCGGGTCCGGGACAGATACTTTCTGACGGCACCCGTTTGTCCGATGATGATTTCCAGAAAGTTCTCCTCGTCCTCCACAAAGGAGGGAACAATAGAAATGTATTGCTTTGGACCGGCAAGGGCCAGTTTAAACTTCTCCATAAATTCAGAACGTACCACGATAACGGGTCGTGCTTTCAAAAAAAGTTCTTCAGCTGTATCTCCGTAATAGATATCGTAACAGTGTGGTTCTGTGCGCGAGACTACCGCATAGGCTTTGTCTGATTGTATTTCCGGTGAGGAAGTATGATCCGTAAACTGAGGCGCCGGAGAAGAGCCGGCTGGTCCGAAAGGAACTACTTCCAGGCTGTGTTCAGTAGCATAATCGTCCAACATTTGTTTGTAAGCTTATAAGGCCGTTGCCCTTCAATCAAGACTTGGACAGACGGGCTATGTAGATCACTATTCACGCATTGAGTCAGTTTGCCAGGGAATCACTTCCCGGTTCTGAGACAGATACTTTCAATTGAGTGTAGGTGCACGGAGCAACTGTAATACTTATTTGAAGGAGGTTACGATTTCGAGAGGGATTACTTCCAGGCTGTGTTCACCAGCATACTCTTCCAACAATCGATCCTGCTCCTCAGAGAAAGGGAAGTAAGCGTTTTTGTAAATTATAATTGGGAACCGCTGATTGACAACCGGATACATGTTTCTTAGATATCTGGTTGTTGGTTCAAAGATATTGCCCCCTCCAACGACAATATACAATTCAAGCTCGGCTCCAATATGTGATAAGAATTGCTCAATAAACTTTCCGAATTCATCATATTTTGAGTTTAAGATAAATACAAGCTGTTGAGCTATGGCAGGGGATAAATCACAAATGAATAATTCTTCGTTAACTCCTTCAACCATCTCAATAAATTTGTCAATTCGCGATCTGTCAATGTTTTTCAGTTTATCATAGAAAGAGAAGGCAATAGGGGTTCGGTTTGTTAGTGAGCAGGATATAGTCCTGAAATCGTCATCCATGTCTATGATAAGGGCCTTCGGATGCTTATGAGCCAGTGAATTAGTCAATGCAGACTTCCCGGTTCCTCCCTTGGATTGAGTAACAAAAATGATCTTTTTCATAACAGTATCGATAGCGTTTTATTTTTATGCTTCCTTATGCTTCCTGATTTATAACTTGTTACAATCCATTTTAAACTGCAGCAGATGTAACCGGATTCGTTACTGCAGAACCCAGGCCATACTTACTGAGGCTGAAGATCCAACGCCTGTATCGCTCATTACCTCCCTGCCATTTACCAGAATGGTACCGGTCACTGATTGCTGTTGTCCGTTCCGGTCGGGTAAGCTCACCAGTAAGGACAGAGGATTTGGCCGCTGGGTAGACTTGAATTTCACTGAGAATGGCAGAACTGCTTCATCTGAATGGGTAATCCCACCCGTCCCGTTATGGTAACTGATGATGGCTACCGTTGCCCCTGAGGAAGAGGACACCCTGTACTCCACCTCATCGGGTCCACCAGGTTTTACCTCATCCTTTTTACCGCAGCCAAAGCCCGCTGCCACAAACAGGAGCATTAACAGAAATATGTGTTTCATATAAAATAGATATTTAAGTGATTTGAATGTTCAGGGAATCCAGAGTACGCTCTGGGCCAGCCTTCCTGCTCGCACACCCAGCCGGTAAGCCCAGTACACAGGAGCCGGGCAGGCGTCTTTGTGAAATTTGTAGCGGGTATAGATCAGGCCGGCTATCACGGGCACGGCCGCGGCCCCCGCTCTCGTGCTCTGAATTGGTCGGGTCTAAAGGGTCAGCCACCCACGTCCTGCTGGGATTCTTGGGAGACTTCGCCGGCCTCCCGGCTAGGTCGGTGAGGGGTCGACATCCGGTCGGCCCTTCCTGGCGATGCGGGCGCTGTCTCGACGGGAGGTGGGTGGGGAGCCCCTCTGCACGGGCCCGTACCACCCTATGGGAACATTGGGAGCGGACGCGAAGGGGTGGACGTCGAGTTGTAGCGCGACGAAGCGGACGACTATGATCGGGCGGTTTGCCGCCGCAACAACTACCGGGGTGCTCCGCTGCCGATGACCGACCCCTTCTTGAGAAACCCTGACGTCGACACGTCGCCCCGCGAGGACGACGCGCT